>CANCPA010000266.1 GCA_947379895.1 Chitinophagaceae bacterium
ACGGTGCTGCTGCTGATGGTAATCCCTATACGAATGCGCCACAATACATTTATGCATCTCCCACAACTTTTAATAATGGAACTTATGCCGCCGAAGCAGCTTCATTGAGCCTACTTGGTGGAAGTGTAAATTACGTTTGCTTCAACCAAAGTACAGTTACAAGTGCACCCGCTGCCTTTCCTAATCGGATTTATTGGAGAAAAGATGCCGGTACTTGGGCTGCAGGGGTATTAACTTCTGCTTATCTTAATGATCCGAATAATGGTTATGTAATAAGATTTGTTCCAAATGCTAAGGAACTATTGCCTTACCCAGCCAATTTCTTAAATGAAAATAGGGGAGGAGTAATTCAAAATTTTGGTTATCAATAAGGATTAAATCAATGATGAGCTCATTTCAATAATAATAGGTTTAATCGTTCAAAAAAGAAAAAATGAAAAATAGTTTAGTGAAAATATTTTTAGGTGTAGTATTAGTTGTCTTGACAATGACTGCTTGCAAAAAGTCTGTTGATGGTAGTATAACTGATGCTTCTACAAGGCGTTCCTTCACACCTACAAATTTTGGTATAAGTGTAACAACTGATTCAGTCAAATTCTCTTGGACTGCCCCCCTATTTTCTATTAACAATATGACCTACAAAGTTGATATTGCTACAGACTCTTTGTTTACTGACATTGTTTATTCCATAAATGCTGATACAATGAACGCATTTGCAACAGATTCTGTTTTATTGCTTAATACGCCCTATTATTCTAGGGTGAGTGTAAATCCTTATACAATCTTATCCGCATCACATTATTTAGTAGCCACAAATGCCAATAATTTACCAAGAACTTTTAAATTGTTAGGGTTGCAATATTTAAAAGTAATTAGAGACAATGAAATAACGTCAAATTCAGTTTTGTTACATTGGTATTTGAATAACGATACTAAGAATGTAACTAATCTCGTTTTAACCCCTTCCGATGGTAGTAGTCCAATTAATGTTACTGTAACAGGAGACGAAGTTATGAATGGTACCAAAAATATTACAGGACTTGAACCCGGGAAAAAATATTTGCTTCAATTATTTGCAAGTAAAAGGAGTATGGGTTTCACTAACGTTTCTACTCCAAAAACGACTAGTTTTACGACTATAATTACTGCCGGAGTCGATTCACTTGCTGCTGCTATTGCTGCCGCTGCTGATGGCGATATCATCGGTTTGAATCCAGGGAATTATTGGCTTGTTTCTACTACTCCAATTCTACAAAAAACAATTACTATTCGTTCTGTTTCTAACAACCCTGCTGATACCAAAATTATTTCAAGAGAGTTTGACTTAGTAGGAACAGGTGCAGGGCTTAATTTGATAGGTGTCGATGTAAATGGCAATTATTCAGGGTCTAGCCTTGGATTAGCATTTATGCAATTTTTTGGTAGTCAAGCCACTACTAGTGTTCCAGCAACTTTTACCAATGTAAAAATTGACAATTGTATTATTCATGATTACGCCCGTTGTATAATCAGGGCTAATTATGGTACAAATGCCAACGATTTCAAAATAAATAACATCTCCATCAATAATAGTCAAGTATCTAATATTGACCAGATTAATGCACAGGGGTATTATATGTTTGTTTTGGATAAAGTACAATTCAATTCACTTTCTATTACAAAATCAACCTTAAACGGACTTGGTAGTGGATTAATTTCTATGAGTACACAATTAGCAGTGCCAACTACGAATCCTCTAATTAATATTGATTATTGCACTTTCAATAATTTGGGTGGTAGTACAAAATATTTATTATTAGACGCTAAAGCCAATCTCTTGAACTATAATCTAAGCAATTGTATTATTGCCAATACACCAATTAGTGGTAGTTTGAATACAGCAGCTTTTCGTTCAACAGGTGCAGGTAATTTGTTGACTTTTGCAAATAACAATATTTTCAAATTCGCATCAACGGTTGGGGGCTTTGATTTAGTATTAACGGGCTTATTGCAGTCTAATAATATTAATACGGATTTAGGTTGGCAACCTTCAACCACAAATTTTAGTCTGAGTAATTTATCATCTTCAAACCCTGTCCTGACTGCAAGTAGTAACAAAGGAATTATTGGTGATCCTCGTTGGGCATATTAATATTTAGAAGAAATAATATAATAATATAGCAGATATTAAAAATTAATTCCAGTAGAAATGAATAAATATTTTTCTTTCAGGATAGAACAGGATAGTAGTAACATGTATAAAAGTAATTTTACGCCATCAAAATGGTTGTATTTGCATTATGAAAAAGTTATAGCAATTTTATTTAAAATATACACCATTTTTAAATTAAAGTGATACTGAGATGATGTTTTTCTCAATTTATATAGCAATTATGCAAATTAATTAGGATCAATGAAAGCGTATATAATGGGTTGTAATAATGTGATGATTGTTCGGAGGTTGCTATTAATAATGCTTTATTGTGTAAATACTGAACTTATAATTGCTCAAGACAAAAACAAAAAGCAGGACTATACAAAAATAGAACTTGCACCATTCTCTGACAATTCTAATCATTGGTATGGTATCGCTGAAAAGGACAGATTAATTAATCCCCTACCTAATAGACCACGCTTTAAGCCTAACGAAATTGAAAATATAGCTGATAATATTTTGTTATTTCAAAAAAGTAATGGCGGATGGGCAAAGAATTACGATGTATTTGCAATACTAACTGATGCTCAGAAAGATACTTTACGCAACAATAAAGACGTTCAAAATACTACTTTTGATAATGGTACTTGCTACACACAGATTGCTGCGTTAGCAATTGCATATAATATTCTAAAAATTGAAAAGTATAAGGAAGGGGCAATTAAAGGCATAGATTATATCCTAAAAGCACAATACAATAATGGGGGATGGCCTCAATATTTTCCATTAGAAAATAATTATAGCAGACACATTACTTATAATGATGGGGCTATGGGAGGTGTAATGAAACTTCTAAAAGATATTATAGAAGGAAAACCACAATATAATTTTGTGAATGAGCAATATCGAGTAAACATAAAGAATGCGTTTGAAAAGGGATTAGATTGTATCGTTAAAACTCAAATAATTGACGGTGGAAAGCTCACGGCTTGGTGTCAACAACACGATGAAATTACACTGCAACCTGCTTGGGCTCGGAAATTTGAACCGCCTAGTATTTGTAGTAGCGAAAGTGCCGATTTGGTACTCTTTTTAATGAGTATCGAACATCCTTCAAAGGCAATCATTAATGCTATTCAAGGTGTTGTTTTGTGGTTTCAAGAATCAAAAATTTACAATACTCGTGTAAATAAGATTGACGCAATTAGAATGGAAACACCTTTTAAGGTTTCAACTCATGATAGAGTTGTTATCACAGATAGTACTGCACCTCCTATTTGGACTAGATATTATGAATTGATTACACATAAACCTATTTTCTGTAATAGAGATAGTAAGGTAGTTTACTCCCTTTCGGAGGTTACTCGTGAACGTAGGGATGGTTATTCTTGGTATGAATATCAACCACAGAAGGTCTTAAAGAGTTATTCTAAATGGCAAAAGAAGTGGGCGTCTGAGAAAAATGTATTGTCAAACTAGTTTTGTTCTAGCTAATAAATTTTAATTAATGATCATTAAAGTAAATATTTTGTTTTTAAGAAAGTTATTTTTATTGTGTTTGTTTCAAATGTTACTATTTGTTTTGCAGGTAAATGGACAGACAATGTCACAGAAGATGGCGGCTACTACCATGAAAATATGGTCCGACACTGCATCAACTGTAAAGTGGGATTACGATAGGGGAGTGCTGATGAAAGGAATTGAAGGAGTGTGGTTACAAACTTCAGATTCTAAATATTTTAATTATATGAAAAGTTATCTAAATCAATTGATTGCTGAAGATGGCATAATTAAAGGGTATAAAAAAGAAGATTATAATATTGATAATATTCTATTAGGCAGAACAGTTCTTTTATTATATCAGAAAACTGGTCAAGATAAGTATAAAAAGGCCTTGTTGAATTTAAGAGAACAATTAAAAAAGCAACCTCGAACTAATGAAGGGGGATTTTGGCATAAGAAACGCTATCCTTATCAAATGTGGTTGGATGGGTTGTATATGGGTGAGCCTTTTTATACGGAGTATGCTACTTTGTTTCACGAGGATATTGACTTCGATGATATTGCCAATCAGTTTATTTATATGGAAAATCATGCTCGTGATGCCAAAACGGGTCTTTTATACCACGGTTGGGATGAAAGTAAAAAAGAGAAATGGGCGGATTCTATTACAGGCTTATCTCAAAACTTTTGGGGGCGTGCAGATGGATGGTATGCAGCAGCTTTGGTTGATGTGTTAGAAAAATTTCCTGCTAATCATCCTAAAAGAGCACAATTGTTGGCAATATTTAATCGTTTGACAGTTGCTTTGCAAAAATATCAAGATAATAAGTCGGGTGTTTGGTATCAAATTCTCGACAAAGCCACGGCAAAGGGTAACTATTTGGAAGCATCTGCTTCCTGCATGTTTGTTTATGCAATGGCAAAGGGAGTTAGACTTGGATTTATTGATAAGCATTATAAAAAAATAGCAGAAAAAGGCTATAAAGGAATTTTGAATAAGTTTATTGAAACTGATTCTAATGGACAAGTAAATCTGAATGGAACTGTAAGTGTAGCAGGCTTAGGTGGAACACCCTATAGAGATGGTTCATATCAATATTATTTAAGTGAAAAAGTGATTCAAAATGACGCTAAGGGCGTAGGGATGTTTATTCAGGCAGCTGTGGAGATGGAGAGGCTGAAGTAGTAGTATAGGTAGAAGGTGAAAGGTGTAAGGTAGAAGGTAGAAGGTGTAAGGTGTAAGGTAAAAGGTAAAAGGAATAAGGTTTATATAAATAGGTTTTTGATGATAGGTTTTTGATGGAGGGTAGGTTTTAGTGTTTGTGTTTAATCAACTAGTTGTGTATGAATTTAAGGGATGTTAATTTGAAGTTTGGGAAGTTGTTATTGGGTTTGCTTTTTATTGTGGTTACTGCATTTGTGACTCAAAAAAAGAAACTTACAGTATGGATGATTGGAGATTCTACCATGGCAATTAAAGGAGCAAAGGCATTTCCTGAGACGGGGTGGGGAATGGAGTTTGTTAAACAATTTAATAGTAGTGTCTCTGTTGAAAATAAAGCGATGAATGGGCGCAGTACAAAGTCTTTCATCAATGAAGGACGATGGAAACAAGTAGTAGATAACATACAAGAAGGGGATTATTTATTTATAGAATTTGGTCATAATGATGAAAAAGTGGACAAGCCTGCTGTAGGAACATCAATAACTGAATTTAAAGCAAATCTGACAAGATTTGTGTTGGAATCAAGAGCAAAAGGGGGGATTCCTGTCCTTTTGACGCCGATAACAAGACGCACTTTTAAAGGAGGAATTTTGACAGATACACATGGTAATTATCCTGATGCCATTGCATTTATTGCTGATTCTTTAAAAGTACCTTTCATTGATATGCTAGCAAGAAGTAAGAAAGTTGTTAGTGATTTAGGGGATGAAGCATCTAAGAAACTCTATAATTATGTAGAGGTTGGCAATGTGAACTATCCTCAAGGAAAAAAAGATGATACTCATTTTAGTCCAGATGGAGCAAAGAAAATGGCAGAATTGGCGGTTGAAGGAATTAAAGAACTAAAGTTAGAGTTGGCAAAAAGATTAATAAATAATTAAAAGAAAAATAGGAAATAATACAAAGAAGTATAAAAGTGAAATCGTTGTATTAAAATATTATCTATGTTTCGATTCAGATTGTTGTTTTATAATGAATATTTGCATTTTTAAGAAAATTATTGTAGCATTTGTAGAAAAAGTTTTTAATCACTAAACATAAAACAAAAATTTATATGAAAAGTTTTTTAGATGAAAATTTC
>CANCPA010000267.1 GCA_947379895.1 Chitinophagaceae bacterium
CAGGTTAATTATCGATGAGTCCATTACAATTTATAAGATGTCATTAGCAGCCTGTCGAAGTGCAAGCAACTTACATTTCAACCCGATTTCGACAGGCTCAATCTGACACGCTAATTTTCGAAGTTTCGCTTAACTTAATGACATTGCCCGTAGGGACGAAATATCATTTTAAAATGCTCAAAAGAAACACTTTTTATAGTTTCAAACGCAAACTATGTCGTACCTACGGCACTTCAAGCAATCATTTTAATTTTTTACTACCAATATTTAGTACCTAACGGTACTTTCAACCCTTGATTCGCATTATTTAGTAATATATTAACTTAAGTATCCACATTTGGTTAAATGTTTGTTTATGCTGAGCTGTACTTTTCAACATCATTAATAATTAATTGAATGTAACATACGTTTGTATTTAATACTATTTTCATGGACGCTAATTTTGAGAGAAATAAAAATATAAAAGCAACACTTATAACGGTTTTGTTTTGCCTACTATTGTTTATAGTTTTCTATTATGTTCAATGGGTTCAACCACAAACGCCCCCTGTTATTGCAGAAACTGGCATTGAGGTTAACTTAGGTAATAGTGAAACAGGTTCGGGTGATGTGGCCCCTCAATTACCTGGTGATCCTGCTAAGGACGCAGCTACTGATGATAATATTTCTAATCCTATTTCATTACCTAATTCCGAAACTCAACAACATATTGATGCAGATCCCAACGAAACTAATGATGTGCCTGTTATTAACAATCCAACAAAAAAAGTAGTTGCAGTAAAGAAACCTGTTACTCACACTGAAGAAAATAAGAATAAAAAAGAAGTGACTGCCAATGTCACTTCGTTGCCAAAACCCAAAGCAGAAATGGGCAAATATGGAGGAGGTAATGGAACAGGTGGAAACGGTGGGGATTCTTATAATGGAGTTAAAAGTCAGGGAACTGCAGGTGGTTCTGGCGATCAGGGAAATCCCAATGGAAATCCAACTAGCGATAGTTATAAAGGTAATTCTCCAAGTGGAAAGAGTGGTGTAAGTATTAGAAGTGGTCTAGCAGGAAGAAAAATTAATAAATACCCAAATTTCGAAGATGATTTTAATGAACCCGGAAAGGTTGCAGTTGATATAACAGTAGATAATGCAGGTAATGTGACTAATGTTGATATAAACCCAAAAGGCACCACTACACCAAATAAGAATATGTGGTCAATTGCAAAGCAGAAGGCAAAGCAATTGAAATTAACACCTGCTACAGAAGACAGTCAAACAGGAACTATCGTGTTTAACTTCAAATTGCGTGGAGAATAAGACTACTCTCCTACTCTAAAATTTCTATTCCTTTAAATCGTTTCTTTTACAGTTATCGTTGGAGTTATTATGAATTATTCTCAAACATTAGATTATCTTTTTAATAAACTTCCAATGTTTAGCCATATTGGTTCTGCTGCTATTAAAAAAGATTTGACCAATACTTTATTGCTTTGTGAAGCATTAGATAACCCTCAAAATAAATTCAAAACGATTCATGTTGCTGGTACGAATGGAAAAGGTAGTACTAGTCATTCATTAGCTGCAATTTTGCAGAAATCAGGCTATAAAACTGGCTTATATACATCACCTCATTTAATAGATTTCAGAGAAAGAATTAAAGTAGATGGACATATTTGTGATGAAGAGTTTGTTATTGATTTTACTCAAAAGGTGATCCCATTAATTGATAAAATTGAGCCTTCCTTCTTTGAGATTACAGTTGCAATGGCTTTTTATTATTTTGCTCAACAAAGAGTTGATGTTGCTGTCATAGAAGTTGGTTTAGGTGGACGATTAGATAGTACTAATATTATTCATCCTGAGTTGTGTATCATTACAAATATTGGATTGGATCATACAGCAATGCTAGGAAATGATTTACAATCAATAGCACATGAAAAAGCGGGTATCATTAAGCAAAATGTGCCTGTAATTATTGGGGAATATCTAGCAGTTACGAAGTCTGTTTTTATAGAAAAAGCAAGGATAGAAAACGCTCCAATTGTATTTGCTGAGGACAAAAGAGCAGTTTTGTCTAGTAATAGCCATAATAATCAATTGAATGTATTAGTTGAACATAAAGAGTCAACACATCAAGATAATTATCTTTTAGATTTAGCGGGTCTTTACCAGTCAAAAAATCTATTAGCAGTATTGGAAACAGTTACTCAATTACAGAAAATTGGATTTAATATTGAACCAAATATTGTAAAAGATGCCTTAAACAACGTAAAAAATCTTACAGGATTACATGGTAGATGGGAATTAATTGAATTAAATCCTACTCTAATTGTTGATGTCGGACATAATGAGGACGGCATTAAACAAGTTGTAGCACAATTAGCTCAATGCAGTTATCAAAAACTTCATATTGTAATCGGAATGGCTAAGGACAAAGCTATTGACAAAGTTTTAGCCTTATTACCCCTCGATGCCTCCTACTATTTTACAAAAGCTCAAATTCCAAGGGCATTACCCGAAGCAGAATTAAAGGCAATGGCCATCAAATATCAACTAAATGGAAATGAATTTTCTACTGTTAACGAGGCCGTACTAGCTGCAAAATCCAATTCAAATAGCAATGATATGATACTTGTTTGTGGTAGTGTATTTGTTGTAGGAGAGTTTTTGTCTACAAAAAATAGCAGATAATTTTTTGCTACCATTGTATCAACTATTTATCTGCCTAGTAATAATTTAACCCACTAAAATTAATCGTGCCCACAACTAAATACCTAATACCTAATACCTATTACTTAATACCTAATACCTAATAATGCGAATCAAGGGTTGAAAGTACCGTTAGGTACTAAATATTGGTAGTAAAAAATTAAAATGAATGCTTGAAGTGCCGTAGGTACGACATAATTTGCGTTTGAAACTATAAAAAGTGTTTCTTTTGAGCATTTTAAAATGATATGTCGTCCCTACGGGCAATGTCATTAAGTTAAGGAATTCATAGTGGCGGGAATTACCATAAACACAGGATTTCATTACCGTTCGCTTCGAAAATCACTAAGACTGTCACACAGAGCCTGTCGAAGTGCAATCAACTTACATTTCAACCCGATTTCGACAGGCTCAATCTGACACGCTAATTTTCGAAGTTTCGCTTAACTTAATGACATTGCCCTACGGGACTTTAGGCAATTATTATTCACCTGTTTCCTACCAATATTTCGTGCCTAAGGCACATATCCAAGCGTATTTTAACCCTTGATTCGCATTAATACGTAATACCTATTACCTATTACTTAATACTTATTGTGGTATCAGAGAAATTGCTTTCTCAAGTTGAGGGTCTTTTAATACGTTATTGGCTAAATAAATGTCTTTCGGACCAACCTTTACTACATAATCAGGAGGAAATCCTTTTCCTTCATAAACATTTCCGTTTATATATTTAAACATAGTTGATGAGGTATAAACGCTTCCATAATAGTAAGTAGTAGCCGAACTTATACTTGTGCCAATATTACCAAAACTAAAAGATCCCGCATTAAAATCAGAGTTTTGAGTTAGCGGACCATTCGCCCCCCACGTTGTATCTCCAACAAATTTAGCATTCGGAAATTGCTTCAATGCCATTGCAGTTAATTCGGACATGCTTGCAGATAATCCATCTGCCAATACTACTATTGGTTTTGTAAAATCGTTGCCCCATGTAGTAGGTGTTACAATTGCATCTGCCCAAGGAGTATAATCAAGTCGTCCACTGCCATTCTTACTTCTTGTATAACCAATCTTTAGTGGCGATGAAATTAAACTGCCAATTAAATAATTCAAATCACTGACCTGTCCCCCTCCGTTTCCTCGTACATCAATAATTAAACCTGTGATTGCAGGATTAACAAGCTGATCCATAAAATATTTAAATGTTTTAATTACTTGGCTATCCACTTTTAATTCATAGGTCAAAGAGAAAGTACTGAAACTTAAATAAAGAGTATTTGTACCCTTTAAAATGCCTGATGCACAATAAAAGGCATTTGCAGTATCATAGGCAATTACTTTGGTTTTCAGATAGTTTGAATCAACTTTTGCCGTGTAATAATTGATGCTATCGGGATAAAGTGCATGAAGATTACTTTTAAATAAGCTACCAATAAATTGAGGATTAGTCCATTTTCTATCTAACGAAGGACTAATACTATATCCTGTGATTAAGGATAAATTATAGTGTGAATCAACTAATCCATCAACAATTTCTTTAAAATAATGAGCAACAACAGAATCGGTAGTCTTGCCAGGATTTACATTTAATGAATCAAAAATTGGTGCATATTTATCATGAACTGCATCCCAATTTGTTGGGTCAACACTCCAAAAAACATACGTTTTGTTCATATCTCTCCAAAAGTCTTCAAATACCTGACTATAATTAGAGGCGTAAGTGGTACCAATTTGATTAGAAGAAGTCACATCCTTATGACAAGATGATAACGAAAAACTCAAACAAATAACAAATGTTATAAATGCTAAAGTTGAAAATGATTTATTAATTCTATTTTTCATTTAATGATTAATTTATTGATGAATCAGTTAGAATTGTTTTTTTTACTGATGAATGTTGCTTTTTCTTGAGGTTGTATAAATAGCCTACTGAAAAAGAATAAGTTTCATTGTATTTAGGCACTAACCCTTGCTGATATTTTTTTTGTTGATCTGAAGTAGCATAATAATATTTTGTTTCAACAAATATTTTACCATTTTCTCTGAATTGATACTTTATTCCACCTCCGATAATTCCACCGAGTTCAATTCTATTATCTACAATTGAATTAAATTGATAGGGTTCATCGTACTTATATGCGGTATAATCTTGAAATATAGTTGAACTGAATGTATTAGTATTATTGATATAAGTGCCATATTGTGGTTGATTCAAAATATTTGGCATCGCCCCTGTTATTTTACTTGCAGACCAATAGGCTGCATAAACACCTAAATTTAGATATCCCTGTAAATGTTCCCCTCCAAATGAAAATTGTCCTGAAATAGGCAATTGTAAATAGGTATTCTTTGTATCTCTATATACACCTGTATAATAGCCTGTTCTTCGCATCGTGTAATTCTTTTCAATCAAAGATGGACATGCCTCAATCGAAAACCAATCATTTACAGAATATAAAATGGGTATTCCAAAGCTTACCCCACTCTTTGAAATGTATTCGGTTGATATTAAGTCCGAAACATTTGTGATAAGATAATTATTGTTATATCCTGCTTCAAAACCTAGACTGAATTTAGAATTTGATTTATGTTTTTCGGTAGGAATAGAATCTACTTCAATCAATTGAGCAATTGATTGAAATGACAAAAAACAAAAGAAAAATATAACCATTAATAATAACCGATTTCGTTGTCTTTTCTTCATCAATTTATTTTTAGATAATTGCAATTGTACGATATTGAACTTAAATAATTCTTTAGGAGGTTAAATAATTTAGAAACAAACTAATTTTAACATTGTACGGCTTCATTAACTTCCACAATTGTACAGCATAATAATGGCAAATGCAACTGCAATAGCATCAATTTGAATGGGTGCATAAAAGTTTTTCGCTGACTAAGAACCCCTGTAATAGCTCAATGCCATTATAGGGTTGGTCGTTGCCACTATTTTTAGCGAAAAACTCTTATGCATCCGAATTATTATAGTATCCATGTTTATACGCTACCTTTCCAAACTTTAATTGATTATAGACTCGCTAAATAAATCCCGTAGGGATTAAATATTGGTAGGAGCCGAACAATAAAATGCAATAAGTTCCGTAGGAACGACATATAGATAAC
>CANCPA010000268.1 GCA_947379895.1 Chitinophagaceae bacterium
TATAGTTATTTGGAATGGTAAAAGTGCAGGAATTAGTACCATCTCCTAGTTGTATGAATGAACTAGCTCCAGAAACAGTCCAATTAGCTGTAATAGAAATAGAGGAAGTATTTTGAATAAAAAATACCTGACTAGCAGTAGTAAAATTAGTAGGATTGGTTCCAGAACCATCCGTATTCAAACCCCAACTTGAAGTATTTGTGAGAGTCCCACTCCCCTTGTAATAGTAATTAGTTGCCTTACAAATTGATTGAAATGACAAGCAAAATAAAAATATATAGATTAACTTCTTCATAAAACCACGTTACAATAAGTAAGTCAATCAATAGTTGTTGATGACAAGATAATTGAGGAATTCTAGGAGTGTAGGAAAAATAAAATAACTCATGTTACGCAACATTTAAACAATTAATAAAGATTTACCACATAGGCACAATTGGCACATAGTATTTTATTCTAGTCAGGAAAAGAAAACATAGAAAAAAAGTTTCACTTTTTTAAACTCGAGTCTAAGTGAACTTAAAGTGAAACGCTTTTTAACTTAGAAATTGTTTTCTTTGTGCCTAATGTGCCTACTATATAAATTCTTTTCAAAAAGTCGTTTTTCAATAGTGCGAAGAAGGATTATTCTTCATTTTGCAATTATTATAAAAGCAAATTTTTCTTTTTTTTCTCCAACATAAAGTTTTAAAGACTCAAAGACACTAAGTCAAGTTTAAGTTCCCTTTTTTCTTTGTGCATCTTAGCGTCTTAGTGTTGGAAAAAAATCTTAGACTACTTTATCTTTTCAACAAGTTATATAACTAGAAACATGATCCCATCATTTCATACTATGTGGTAACCATTTTGTAGTAATTTTTGAGCTTGCGTAAGGTGAGTAAAATAAGTTAGAAGCAGTAAATTAGTCTGCTCTTAAAATATTTTTTTTAGTCTTTATTATGTATCCTACTCCACTAGCAATGAGCATCAAACTCATTCCACCATCAAAAGGAACGATTGGGGAACCATCCCCTGCAGGCGCTGCACCGACACCTGGCCCACCAATCCCTGGATCGTCCGCAGGCGTTTGAGCCTCGAGTCTATTCATACAAAGACTAATCAACAGGACAGTACCAATTTGCCATAACTTACTTTTTATTTTATTCATTTCATTTTTATTTAATAGTTGCTAATTACCAATTAAAGTAATAATACCGCCTATAAAACACCAAAAGCAGACGATATCCTACTTGACCACTCTCTTTATTTGTTAGTAAAGAACTAACATTTTAGGAATATTAAGTATCTTTCTAAACACTAATTCACCTTCTTTCTTTCCATATAAGTCTATTTAATAATAAGACTAACCAAGCCTATTACTTGATAATTTTACCATTCAATAATATTTCACTTGTTCCCTTTCCAACTAGTATTACGGATCTTGCCTCTTTTTTGTCAGGGATTATTTCAGCATTTTTGACATTTATCCTATTTGCATAGCGAATATAAAAACCATAAGATGGCAAGTTTTGTTTTATAAAAAAACGTGCATCTGGGTAGCCTCCTTCCTTTTCAGGAACTTCATTATTTATTAGGGAAGAATCTCCGCCCCCCTCCATCTTAATTTTATAATTATTAATTACTACGTCAGTTATTGGATGGTCTTTAATTCCTAAAATCAAAGAACCTTCCTTATAATTATTTTCTCCAGAAACATTTTCGATGACAATATCTTTTAAGTAGCCCACTTCTTTCGGTAGGGTATTCTGAATTGCTCTTAATCTGTTGCCGATTCTAATAAAAATTGGACACTTTGCTCTATCAATCGTTACGTTAGAAATTACTATATCGTGAACATTGCCTCCATCTACAGAAGCCAAAGTAATTCCTGAACTTGCATCATGCCTTTTAAGGGCAAACATTTCATTTGGAATACCTCCAAGCTTAAGATTACGAGCAATTATATTAAAAAAGTCTCCTTGAGTATCTGTACCAGTTTTTAAGGCATTGCAAGAGGAATAGAATGTAGAATTTTCTATCAAAACGTTGCTCGTTGGTTTTCCACTTGCACCTTTCAAACACATGGCATCATCCTCAGAATTTATAAAGCAATTACGTACAATTACATTAGTACACCCATCAGGGTCTAATCCATCATTATTAAAATTGGCTTGATTGATCACTTTTATTCCATCAAAAATTAAGTTCTGACAGTATATGTAGCTTTGCATCCAAGCGGCGGAGTTGTGCAAAAAGATATTTTCAAGCACTACATTTTTACATTCAACCATTCGAATTCCAAATGGTCTTCCAACAATTTTACCTAAGGTTTCTTCACCAGGAAAATTCACCTTCTCCCCTCGAAAATAAACTTCCCCTTTTCCTCTTATACCAACATTCACACACTTTTCAGCGTAAATCAATGACTGTCTGTACATGTGATTTTCACTCATTACACTCTTGAATTCTTCGATTTTTTCAGGATAATCTGAGATATTGGTACTTCCTAAAATTTTAGCTTGTTCAGAAACTTCTAACATTACGCCTGATTTTAAACGAATGGTTCCCGTCACATATCCCCCTTTTGAGAATAATACCACTCCTCCCCCCTTTTCTGAACAGGCATTAATTGCGTTTTGAATTGCTTTTGTATTAACTGTAAGACTATCCGCAACTGCACCATACTGTTCAACCCGAAACACATTATTTGTAACCTTCCAAGGTTTTAGATGTTTAGATAACGAATCGGCCATTTTGTTCAACTTGACACTTAGAGGTTTTTCGAATTGATTAGCTTGGGAAAAAGAAGACGCTGTCAATAAAGAAAATATTGAACTAATTATGATATTTTTCATGCTTATTAAAAAAATTATAGTATTTTAAAATTTTGTTTAAGTTCTTTTTCTGATTGATCGTTCTTACTCATATTCAAACCTATTTTTTATGGTGCTTACTCTTTTATGGTCGAGCATATAAATTAGTTTGATAAATGGCCTGACCACCTGCATCCCTAATTATGACATTATAAATACCCTCGCTTATTGGACCCTTTATAGTTATTGTATGACTACAATTACCACCTGAATGGCTGAAAACGACTTCTTGTATTCTTTTCCCTAGAAGATTATTTATATCAACTGTAAAATTACCAGCAGATACATTGGTAAAACTAATTTTCATCGTTCTACTAGTCAATGGATTAGGATAAATATTGATAATTGGCAATTGGTGAGCAGATAGTTTCGCAGTGTTACTATATGTACTAGTTCCATCAGAGTTAACAACTCTTAAGCGATAGAAGGTAGTTGTAACCATTGCTTTATCTGTAAATGTATAAACAGCATTTGAAGTATTTTGAGCAACTTGCTGACCAATTGAAATATAATTTGCACCATCAGTTGATTTCTCTATTGTATAATATGCGATGGCGTTTTCACCAAACGTATTCCACTTGATTGAAGCAACATTTGAGATTAAATTGGCCGTAACTACTATGCTGTTTACAGATAAGGTTGAGGGCTTGAAGACAATACTGAATCTATTTTGGAAAGTAGCAGCAACCTTGGCATCTGCGGTGAAGGAAACTGTGTCCATTCCTGCTATTTGAGTAGAAGTTTTATTGTAATTATCCATCAGAAAAGGAACAACATCATTTGCCCGTAATATTGTTGCATCTATTATGAACTTATAATCTGTACCACTTAATTGACCTAGTTTAATGTCTAAGACATCACTTACTGTAGCAGGTTTTCTCCTATCAATACTTAAACTGTTACTGCCTTCACTGATAGAGAGATTGTCGGTTGCATTATTTTTCTTTGTTGCATCTTCAATCCCGACCGAATTGCTGAAAAGAGTTCCGAAGGCTACAGAAGTACTATCCATTTTCATATAAATAGAACCTGCTAGTTTCAACAGACTGATATTTAATTTGCCATTTTGAGTGATTGAATTACCGTTATAAAAGATTCCGGTTGTACCATCATCTACAATTATCACAGGTCTTGCATCGGTTTTAATTGGCACTATTTGAGCATTACTGATATTTATATTGTTGGCATAACGAACATAAAACCCATAAGACGGAACGCCTTGTGGAATAAAAAATCTGGCATCGGGGTAACTTGTATCATTTTCTGGAATTTCCTTATCAATCATAGTTGAAGTACCGCCACCCTCCACCTTAATTTTATAGTTATCAATAATAACATCAGTTATAGGATGGTCTTTTATACCTAAAATAAGTGAACACTCTTTGTAATTGAAATTTCCTGAAACACCCTGAATGATTACATTCTTTAAGTAGCCAACTTCCTTAGGAGGTGTATTATAAAGTGGTCTTAACCGGCTGCCTATTCTTATGAAAATTGGACACCTAGCACTATCAATCGTCACATTTGAAATTAATATATCATGTACATTACCTCCATCTACGGTGGCCAAAGTAATCCCTGAGGTTGCATCATGTCTTTTAAGGGCATACAAATTATTGGAAATCCCTCCAAGTTTAAGATTACGAGCAACTATATTAAAAAAGTCACCCTGAGTTTCAGTACCAGTCTTCAGGGCATTGCAAGACGACAAGAATGTGGAATTTTCTATTAAAAAGTTATTTGACGGCTTTCCACTTGCACCTTTCAAACACATGGCATCATCTTCAGCGTTTATATAGCAATTGCGTATTATAACATTCGTGCATCCATCAGGGTCTAATCCGTCATTATTATAATTAGCTTGATTTATAACTTTTATTCCGTCAAAGATCATGTTCTGACAGGTGGTATAGCTTTGCATCCAAGCGGCGGAGTTATGTAAAAAGATATTTTGTAGAACTACATTAATACATCCCACCATCTTTATCCCATAGGGTCTTCCTACTATTTGACCTATCGTTTCTACACCAGGAAAATTAACCAACTCCCCTCTGAAATAAATTTCACCATTCCCTCTAATTCCTACGTTAGTACACTTTTCTGCATATATCATTGATTGTCGAAAGGTCTTGTACTCAGTTATTTTTTCAGGATAATCTGCGATATTAGTACTTCCTAAAATTTTAGCATTACTAGTAACTTCTAACATTACACCTGATTTCAGTATAATTGTTCCTGTTACATATTGTCCTTTAGAAAACAACACCACACCTCCCCCTTTTTTAGAACAAGAATCAATTGCATTTTGGATTGCAATTGTATTCACGGTTAGACTATCTCCAACTGCACCAAATTGCTCTACCATAAACACTCTATTTGGAACTGTCCAAGGATTTAGGTTTTTGGTCAAAGAATCAGACATTTTATTGAGCCTATCTGTCATCGATTTTTTCCATAGGGTATCTTGAGAAAAAGAACTAGTAACCAATAAATTAAATAGTGATATTATTAGGATGCATAAAAGTTTTTGTATTCCCCTAGGTTCGTGAAAACACAAACCTCGAAGTAGATTTGAAGCACTTGTTAATGTTTTTGAGAAGTTAAGTTGCATCAATGGGTTAATTTAAAATCACACAAATATCAAGAAAGTAACTACTTATACTTTTCGTCCAATTGACTTAGGTCGTCATACATCAACCCATTTTTATCATATTGAACAGGTGCAATAAAACAATCCCTAATGCGATCTTTCG
>CANCPA010000269.1 GCA_947379895.1 Chitinophagaceae bacterium
AACAGGAATCATCCAAAAGAACAAACATAAACTCATTGCTATCAACGGTATGCCCGATCATGTTCATGTTCTTATTGGATTTAATCCAAGACAATCAATTTCAGACTTAATGCAAGATGTGAAAGGATGTTCTTCAAAGTGGATAAATGAAAAGGGATTTGTCAAGCAAAAGTTTGAATGGCAGGATGGTTACGGTGCATTTTCTTATGGAAGGTCACAAGTGGAAGTTGTTATCAACTATATTAACAATCAAGAAATTCATCATAAAAAAGTAACTTTCAGACAAGAATATCTCTCATTTCTACGAAAGTTTGAGATAAATTACAAAGAAGAATTCATATTCAAAGAACTCATTTAGCCAATGCCTTTGATATGTCGTCCCATCCGGGACTTATCGGTATTTGTTAATATGTTTCCTACAAATATTTAATCCCTATCGGGATTTATCGAAGTGAAATTTTCAGATTAGAATTATCAGCTCAATTAGTATAAAGTGAATTTGTAAATAGTGGCTGCGACAGTTGTTAATTCCTTATTCCTAACTTAGTTATTATTTTTTTCGTAGAGACACGAAACTCGGCAGTCTGCCTCGAAGCCTATCCTCAAGTAGCGTAAAACTTTTATGCATCAATTTGAATTTGCTTATTGCTAAAATTCCTGTTAAGTGGCTATATTTTAAAAATAGGAATAGAATCATCATATTGAGGCACTATTATTTTCAGAAGATTGCTTTTTCAAACCATTTTGTCATTATCTGAAAATAATAATGACAGAATCAACTCACAAAAAGAATATCTGAAAATAATAATGACAAAATCAAAGGGTTTGGCCATTATTTATAAGTAATAGGCACTTATTACGAAGATTGAATGCTTATTATTTATAGATAGTCGTAAAAGCATTCATTTAACCTAGAGTAATTTCAATATTTGAATTTAAACCAGTTATTCTAATTCTAAAAAAACAGATATTAAAGCAATGAGAGTTTAATTTTTATAAATAAATAGAAAAAATACAACCATTTTTAGGTAAGTTTTCAGATAAAATGTTGCCTTACAACGCAAACCTATATTTTTGCCGACCTAAAAATAAAATTAGCTTTAAATAATTATAAGGAATGCAGGATAAATTAGATGCCATTCAGGCTAGGTTCGAACAAGTGGGAGTTGCACTTACTAACCCGGAGATTATAAATAATCAGAAGGAGTTTGGTAAGATGAGTAAAGAATACAGAGATTTAGAAAAAATTGTTGAGCCTTACAATGAATATAAAAGAGTATTAGCAGATTTTCAATTTGTAAAAGAGAATTTGACAAGTTCTGATGACGAGATGAGGGAATTAGCCAAAATGGAATATCCGGAATTGGATGCAAAAAAAGAGGCACTTGAAAAGCAATTGACCAAATTGTTAATTCCAAAAGATCCTCAGGATGACAAGAATGCAATGTTGGAAATTCGTGCAGGTACAGGCGGTGATGAAGCAAGCCTTTTTGCAGGTGATTTATTAGGTATGTACATACGTTATTGCAATAAAAAAGGTTGGAAAACGGCTATTACAAGTGAAAGTGAAGGTACTTCAGGAGGATATAAGGAAGTTTTTTTAGAGGTGTCAGGAGAAGATGTATATGGTACCTTGAAATTTGAAAGTGGCGTGCATCGTGTTCAACGGGTTCCTTCAACCGAAACACAGGGTCGTGTGCATACATCTGCAGCAACAGTTGCCGTAATGCCCGAAGCAGAAGAAGTAGATTTTGAATTAAATCCTGCTGATGTAAAAATGGAAACGTCTCGAAGTGGTGGTGCAGGAGGACAGAATGTTAATAAGGTGGAAACAAAAGTTCAATTAACACATATTCCTACCGGTTTAGTAGTTATTTGTCAGACTGAAAGAAATCAATTAGGCAATAAAGAGAAAGCTTTCGGTATCATGCGTACTAAATTATATGAGGAAAAAGTTAGAAAAATAGAAGATGAAATTGCTAGACACCGTAAGACTTTGGTCAGCACAGGTGACAGAAGTGCAAAGATTCGTACTTACAATTGGCCTCAAGGTCGTGTTACAGATCATCGTATAAACCTGACTTCTTATAATTTAGATGCAGTTATTAATGGAGATATAGAGGAATTTATTGAGGCATTGCAACTCGCAGAAAATGCAGAAAAGATGGCGACTAATCAAGAATAATTGATGATTTAGATTTACTTACTCATGTTACTAAGCATTTAAACACTTTATAAAGATTTACCACTTAGGCACAATAGGCACATAGAATTTTATTCTAGTTTAGATAAGAAAACATAGAAAAAAAGTTTCACTTTTTTAAACTCGAGTCTATGTGAACTTAAAGTGAAACGCTTTTTACCTTAGATATTGTTCTCTTTGTGCCTTATGTGCCTATGTGGTAATCATTTTTTTGTAATTTTTGAACTTGCGTAAGGTGAGTTACTTATTAATAACGCAACTGATGGAACATCATCATGAACATAGTCATGAACATAGTCATCATCATGACAATCATCACAGTCATGATCATCATGGACATCATCATCACGAAGTTAAAAATCTTACTTCTGCGTTTATAATTGGCATCATTCTAAACACTCTATTTGTTATTACAGAAGTCTTTGTAGGCTTCTCTTCATCATCATTAGCTTTATTATCTGATGCAGGCCATAATGCAACCGATGTATTTAGTTTATTATTATCCCTTTTTGCCTTCAAACTTTCAAAATCAAAGGCGACAGATAAATATACCTATGGGTATAAGAAAGCTACAATTTTAAACTCATTAGCCAATGCAATTCTATTGGTTTTTGTTACAATCGGCATTATTTGGGAAGGGATAATAAGGTTCAATCACCCTGTAGTTATTCAAGGGCAATTGGTATCTATCATTGCATTTATTGGAATCTTTGTTAATGGAATATCTGCCTATCTCTTCTTTAAGGGAAAGGATGATGATATCAATATTAGGGGCGCATATTTACATTTATTAAGCGATGCTTTAGTTGCTTTTGGGGTTGTAATCACAGGTATTATTATATGGTATACACACTGGTTTTGGGTAGATACGTTAATCAGTTTTGTTATTGCCATTGTTATTCTAGTAAGTACATGGCGGTTATTAACTGAGAGTCTGAGACTTGCACTTGATGGAGTTCCACATACCGTTAATTTAAAAGAAGTTGTTGATACGATTCATCAATTTAAGGAGGTTAAAGGTGTGCATCATATCCATATTTGGGCATTGAGTAGCAATAAAAATGCAATGACGGCACATTTAGTAATTGAAGATTCAGATTTAACCCATTTTGAATCAGTCAAACAAAAGATAAAACATTCCCTTCAACATCTAAACATAAATCATGTTACTTTAGAAGTAGAAGTATCTGTTTGCGATGATTCAATTTGTAATTAACTTTTACACCAAAAAATAAACAGATTTGTTTGTTGACTTGTTTAGAGCTAAGCTAATTTTACCACAAACTCATTGGTATTTACAAAGAAAATCAATGAGTTATGGTAACTATATTCACTTAATCAGGTCTGATTTGTTTAGAAAATTTTGTGATTCTTGTTTTTTCTTTGATTTCATTTTGGTAAAAGTTGTCACTACTTACAAGTTTAATGAAAACTAATATTTATCACATTTTTGATTTTATTTAAGATAGATATTTTAATATTTTTACAAAATGAATGTTTATAATAGACTTGTTTTAGCCGATTCTCTAACTCCAATTCAATTTGATACACTTATAACAGAAGGCTATTTTCCCACTCAAGAATTTATGGAAACAATCACTCATCTCATATTCCCAAACATGTGGGAAGAAAGAATGGTGGCATATAAGGTTTTTCCTTTGCGGTTTGAAATTAAAAAGATTCAAGAACATCAATCTCATAAGCGGATTAGAAATGCTAATAAGCAGTTTATTTTCAAGATTGAAAAATTTGAAAAGGTACTTCCTGAACACAAAAAGTTATATAAAAAATACCTTACTTCCATTGATTTCAATCGAAATAGTCGCATTGAAGGAATTATCGGTTGTGAATATGCAACAGATTCTATATTTGATATTCATACAATATCTATTTATGACCAAGACAATTTGGTTGCGTTAGGTATATTTTATTTAGGTGCGATTTATGGCACTTCGATACTTCATGTTTTAGATCCTGATTATAAAAAATATAGTTTGGGTAAATATTTGATATTGCTAACCATCGATTATTTGAAACAACTTAAATATCCCTTCTATTCGCCCGGATATATTGTAAATAATTTTCAAAAATTTGATTACAAACTATTTATTGGCAAAGAAGCTGCCACCGTTTTCCATCATGATATTGGGAAATGGAAAAAATATAATGATAAGATATTGGTTCCGAAATTATATTCAGAGAAGAAGACAAATGAAATAATTGATGGGTTAAATGGATTCTATTGATGTATAAAACATTGGCAACTTTATTGTGTTCCAAGTATTCATGTAATTTCTAATTGACAATTAACTATCCTTGAAATAAAATTTCAAACAACCTTCCCACATTTGCATTTCAATAAACGTATTAGTCTTAGTATTGACGATTCGTGATAAATATTTGTTTTAAATAAAAGCATACTTATGACAGTTTCTAATGATATACATTTTCAGTTTGCCGAGTGCTTTGAAGAGAAATTAATACGCCCTTACGCCTATTTTTTATCCAGGAATTTATTGGAAGGAAATATCTGTATTCCAATAGATGAACCTGTTATTAGAAGGAATGAATCGCCCTATCAGGAGGTGTGTGATATTGAAACTTTGAAAGGATTAAAATATCTTGTTACCACTAAACAAGAGGAAATCGCTCCCTTTATCTTAGAAGGAAATAAATTGTATCTACATCGGTACTTTAGATACGAATCAATTATAGTTAACAGAATTAAAGAATTGGTTTTTAATGGAAATAAAAAGTCATTAGAACGTATGGAATTGCTTTCTTCAAAGGCTGAATTAGTCTATTCATTTAATGCAGATTATCCTATTCAGCCAACTACAAACGATGCTTTGAAGATAGATTGGCAAATAGTAGCGGTTTTACAAGCATTATTACAAGACTTTTCTATCATTACAGGAGGACCAGGAACCGGAAAGACAACCACTCTTGCCAAGGTATTAGCCATATTATATACCGTCGAACCCTCTGCAAGAGTAGCCTTGACTGCCCCTACAGGAAAGGCATCAATGAGGATGTATGAATCTTTGACACAGACAACTTTGGAAGTTGGAGATAATATCTTGAATTTATTCAGACAACTGAAACCTACAACCATTCATAGCTTATTAGGTTATCAGCGGGATTCTGTCAACTTTAAATATAATAGCAACAATCCCCTACCCTTTGATTGGATAATTGTTGATGAGGCATCAATGATTGACGTACCGATGTTTGCAAAAGTACTCGATGCGATGTCGGACACTTGCCGCATCATTCTTTTGGGCGATAAGGATCAGTTAGCGTCTGTAGAGGCGGGAAGTTTATTGGGAGATTTTTGTCTATC
>CANCPA010000270.1 GCA_947379895.1 Chitinophagaceae bacterium
AGCCTTAGGGCATTTGAATATTCCAACACATTCTTCCATGCCTCTTGACCCGCACGGGTTTCTTTCAATCTCTTGCGAATTGCAGGTAAATCGTTTGGCGAAAAGAACATACGGGGATGAATACCGGGTGCAGGAACTTTTCCTAAGTCTCTAACTCCCGTATTATCAAAAATAACTTTGGCAGTACCAAAATCATTGGGTTTAAAAATACTCCACGGCAATGGGTCATGGGCAGCATACGACCAAACGTATTTATTTCCATAAGGAGAGGCCTTAACTATAGGGTCGATTTGCTGGCTTTGTGCCATTGTAAAACTTGCAGATAACAACAGATAAACTGATAATCCAATCAAACTATTTTTAATCATATTCTAAATATATTTTTATAAAAAAAAGATGAAAATTATATTATTTAAACCAAAAACTATCCAACCTAAACAAGCTACCTTGCCCCCCTTTAAAAACTAAATAGATGGAATGCTGCCCCATTTTGATATTAACGGGGCATTGAAAGGTGGTATAGTCTGCACCTGCCACCCCATCTATCTTACAACTACCCAATAACTTTCCATCTATCCCATCTTCATGCAATTCAATGACTCCTCCTTCAAGCGGTACTGCCTTAATTTGAAACGAAGTGGCAGCCTCATCAAAATGAATGTGATTGAATCCAAGCCAATTATCATTCCTCACTTGGTCAATAAATTGCATCGGACGTTTAAGGATATAACGATATTCAAAAGCTCCTTTCTCATTATCATAATTGCAAACAGATATGGGCTTGAAGGCATTTACATGGCTGCCAATTGGTTGATTAAAAGTTAAATGAAACCAATCGAAATAGGCAGTTCCCATTGCACCATCACTCGTATTATAACAGTACATCGCCAATCTATTTCCCAGAAAAGTCTTTACGGTAAATTCCATAATAAACTCTTTTCCTAACGGGATATATTTCTTTCCTTCAAAACTATAGCTGAATTTGGCAGTGCCTTCGGGAGTAGCCTCTATTTGTAGATAAATTTCCTTTACATTTTGTATGGGTGACTTATCAATTATCTCTCCATTTTCAAACATCAATAGGGTTTGACTTCCTGCATTCTGTTGGATGCCAATGCCTGCATAAGGAAGATTAGCTACTGCAATTCCGGCTATATCATTTACTTGTAAATCACTCAAATCTATCCTTGTACTCGCAATAGAACCGCCCCCTACAATCCGCTGCATCAAACTATTTTGTGCATACATAAAGTTTGGACTATGACTCGCAGTGATTGCCAAATAACCCTTCTTTTTGGTTAGCGACCACTTGTTATTATCAGGCAAATGATTCCAATGCCATTTGAGAGAAAGCTTATTTGCATCAAATTCATCACTTCCAATAAAATTATTTTCATTGGGTTTACCTGTTATCTTAATGTTAGGTTTCTTCACGGTAGTCAAAGCCCGCCCCTGTTTGCTACCTAAATAAGGGAAACCGTCAATCCAATTTACAGGTTGCAGTACAGGAACTCTTCCCACATAATCCCTATCCTGAAATATAAAAAAGTAAGTTTCCCCCTCCTTTGTATCTACAAAACCACCTTGATGCAAACCCGCATCGGCATAATTCATGTCATCGGTACTAATCACACGTGACTCATAAGGACCATAGATGTTTTTGCTACGCATACATAATTGAATCCCGTTATATCCCCTTGCCGTGTTGCAGATATAGTACCACCCATCCCTTTTATAGATGTGGCTACCTTCGAAATTAGTACCACAATTCCCTACAAATACAGGTTTTGGCTCGGTGATGAGTTTATCTAAGTTCTTATCAAACTCGGCAATATTGATGGTGTTACTACCAAAGCAGGCATAAATGCGTCCATCATCATCAAATAATACGGAGGGGTCATAAAGAGGTTGTCCCAATTTCTTGATAGTGTAAGGTCCTTCAGGTTTGTCAGCACTTGCTATATAGAATCCATCAAATTCCACATTGAAAAAGACATAAAACTTGCCCTTATTATATCGCAGGCAAGGTGCCCAACTACCCCACCTATAGATTGCCTTTCCTTCAGAAATATGGTAGGAACGGATTGAAGGCAATGAATCATAGGTATATCCTATTATTTCCCAATTAATCAAATCCTTTGAATGTGCAATCGGAATACCCGGAAAAGTGGTGAAGGTGGAACTCGCCATGTAATAATCATCTCCAACACGAATGATATCAGGGTCGGGAAAATCAATATTGATTAGGGGATTGGTGAAAGTGCCATCGCCATTATCAGAAGTAATAGTTGAAGATGAAAGTGTATTAGGATTGTTTTGCTGTGCAAACAAATCATTACTGCCTACTAGATTTAAAAGTATAATAGTGAATAGTAAAGTAAGCAAAAAAAATGGTTTGGGTTTTAATAGGATAAACCTATTGAGGTAGTTAATTTTATGTAACAGGCAATCTCTCATAAACGTTAAAATAGTAATGTTATCAATTTTTTATTTTAAAACATTTGAGATAGACTTAAAATAAAAGCGAAAGTTAAATGAATATATATTCAAAATGTGCTCAAATTATCGAGTTGACAAGTCCGGGAAATAGAAAACAACAGTAAGACCTATTTGTCAGTAATTGGATTACAGAAAAATAGGTCTTAATTTAATCTAGGTTCCAAAATATGTATCTGTGTCATTATCTTTCCAAGGATTCTGATCTGGGAGGCGACCTGACTCTTCTGCAGAAGGTAGTTTCTTTCTAAACTTATCAATGTATAAGCCAATTTTATCAAATTTAATCTTGGGAAATCCCTTGATCTTTTCATATACAGGCGATGTTATTCTTAAGTTCAGATTGCCTCCTTTTGCATCGATGAATCCTGGGTCTTTATCTGACACTAAGTTGCCATCGATACGAATTAGGTTTGTATCAATCTTATTTTCTTTGCTCATTTTAATTGAAGTTGCATCACCTTTCTTTATCCAAACAACATTTCCAACAAATTGAGTTCTTAACGGTAATTCAGGATGGCTATTTAATAATGTGGGCATTTCCGGAAATGTTACACTCCATGGTTCTGCACTTGAATTTATATTATTAACACCTGATAATAATTTTTTATTGGTTGCATATCCTCTTCCTCGACCCCTATCGTCCATACCAAATACAGGACCTTCGTTTTTGATGAATATATTATTTTGTATCGTATGATCGGGACCGCTCGCTATCCAAACTCCTGTTCTGTTACCCGAAAAAATGTTTCCATAAACAAAAGTACCTGACGAGCCATCATCAGGATTCACTCCTCCTACAGTATTGTGTATATAATTATATCGGATGACGATACCACGAATTGTCCAATCTAACCAGGAATAAAATGCACCAACATCTGCTGATGCATAAGCGCAACGGTGGATTTCATTGAATTCGAAAACATTCTTTTGTCCTGCAAATAACACTCCATCTCTAGGTGCGTGATGAATCAGGTTATGTGCCACATAGATACCAACTGCATCCAAATTCTTATTATCCGAATACAAATCGACAGCGGCAGAATATTGCGATTTTAGTACTCCATAATCATGAAGATGATTGTTAATTACATAGTTGCCTGATTCCGTTAATTTTAGCTTATTGCCCCCTGAAATTACTATGCATCCACGTCCGATGCCATACATATCGCAACTTTGGATACCACTTTTCTCGCCATCTAATACAACACCTCTACCTCCAAGATTACGAAAAGTACAACCTGCCACAAGGTTATGGTTGCTTTTAGAAATAACTATACCGTCTCCTAATGAACCCTCTAGTTTAAGACCTATAAAGGCGAGATTAGCGGCATTATTGACAGTGATAATCGGTTGATCAAGTTGAGAAACCAAAATGTCTGCATTATTTATATCAGAAGGAGGCCAAAAATAAACAATCCCTGTATTGAAATCAATCGCCCATTCGCCAGGTTTAGTGATCTCTTCCAAAAGATTAATTGCATACCATTGTTCTTTTCCCGATCCCTTAGGGCGATTATATTTACTTCCTATTCCTGCTTGTACTCCTGCTTTAAAAGTAATTTGTTTCTTTTCTATGTCAATAGTTGCAACTTTAATAGCGGGATTTTCCCATCCGACTCTCCAAAAACCCTTCAACCAAATGTTATTGTTTTTATCCCAATTGCCTACAGGCGTACTATCCTGATAAATGAATGTTCCGGGAGTTTTATTGTCTCCCACAGTCACCACTTCTTTCATTGTGGTATATCCCTCATCAGGCCATCTTGACAAAGGCAATCTTTTACCATTGAAAAATATTTCGAAAATGCCGCCACCATCGCTAAAGATGTCAGGGAAATTTGCTGTGTGGTTAATACCTAATGCTTTAGTTTCAAATTGAAAAATCTTTCCTTTAGCAATTGGGTTTATTCTTGCAAGAATTTCTGATTTGGTTACGGGCTTTATATCAGTAGAGGCTAATTTTTTACCACCAATCAGTCTCACATCTTCCTCTTTCCAAGCCTTATAAATTATTGGGGCATCTTCTGATCCGCTGTCTTCATTAATTAGTTCAAAAGATTTTGATTGTGAATAGATTCCACCTAATAAGTTTATAGCAATTCCCCCTTTGGGAAGATGTTTATGTTTTAACTTTCTTACTTCATCTTTTGCACGCTCCAAAGTTAGAAATGGGCCATCGTTGCCCATTTTACTTAGATTCTTTCCTGTCCAAGAATCATTTCCTGATGGAGAAACATATAATTGTATTGTACATTTATCTGCATCAATTTCTATTTGTTTGAAATTTGGGGTATAATTGATTGGTGAGAATGGCTGTGCCTGAATCACAAAAAGGTTTGCGATAATCAATAACGTTAAAATGGCTTTTTTCATAATCGTATTTCTAAAACAGTTTTTCATTGTTGTACAACAGAAGTATTAAGTTATGTACTTACAATTGTTTCCTTGCAAAGAAAGTATATAAATTCGTTTTTGAGCTGTCCAACAGTTGCAAATGCTTGATGAAAATGACCAATAAACTCGTATTTCTAATGATTGGAATATATGTATGCTTACTTTAAGAAAGTGTTCGTACAGGAAAAAGGTTGAAGCATTATTACTCTGTCAGAGCGTTTGTTAATTACTAAATGTAATATTAAACCATAGTGCAGTTAATATCATATTTGTTTGTTTGATAGGTGAATGGAATAGATGAAGGGCGTATGTTTAGAATTGAATTTGATTAATAAAATGTGTGTTTTATTTTTATTAAGACTCAATAAAGAAATTTTCAATGCAAACTTATTACCTGAAGCTAACTAATTTTCCACAGAGCCTATAAATTGTTTACTAGAAGCTACTATTTAATTATTAACTCACCTTACGCAATAATTAAAAAAGGTTATTAAGTCTAATTTATATTCTTCAACACAAAGACACAAATACTCAAAGTAGCACAAAGAAAAAATGAAGTATTGATACTAATGAAGTGATTTTAAAGAACTTAGAGCCTTTGCGACTTAGTTTCTTTGTGGCAATAGAAATA
>CANCPA010000271.1 GCA_947379895.1 Chitinophagaceae bacterium
CCTACTACTACAGGTTGGTTGTATGACAGGTGGAGGGTAAACATGAAACCTAGGTATGCTGCTGCACCCGTACAATCATATAAGGGTAAAAAGTCCATCATTGGCTCATTAGCAGAAGAAAACTTTTGGTGTGTAGATGGTGAAATGGCAAAAAGAATTGAGGAATATGAGAATATTAATTTCAGGAAAATACCTGTTTTAACTGCTTATAATCAAGGTGCTGTACAGGGAATAGTTGGTCCACAGCAGCAACAATTTGAAACACATTTACAAAATCATCTTAGCTTTATTCCTTTGAATGACAGTTTGGATTTCGAGTTATCCGCCTCTTTTCTCGATACTGTGCCGACAACTAGCAGTAGAATGCGTAATTGGGTTTTTACAACTGATACGATTACAGGAAATTGGACAAATTCAAAACCGGGAGATAAAGTATTGCACCCCGCTAGTTCGAAATCTATTAATATCTCTCGTGAAATAGGACCAATTTCTAAAATTTCCACTGATAGTTCTACCGGAATTTCTACATTTCGTATGACAATGGAGAGAGGAATCGAGGCTGTCTATAATAATGGCTATAACCAATCATTTACGATGGGAATGATTTATCCGGGAGATGCAACTTATCGTCAATTTTCCTTGCAGGCACAAATATTCATGGTACTCAAAAATACCAATGGACTTCCACAGACCATTTCATTCCCTCAATTGGCTGATGTGAAATCTGATGCAGCACCAATTCAGTTAAATGCAACTTCTAGTTTAGGTCTGCCTGTTCAATATTATATAAAGGATGGTCCTGCTATTATTTCGGGGTCTAACTTAATCATCACAGATTTCCCTGCAAGAGCGAGTGGTCCAGTAAAAGTAACTGTAATTGCTTGGCAGTGGGGGCGTGATGCAGGATTAGCAACTCGTACAGTTGGTAAATCTGTTCCTTATGCAGGGCAGCAAATTCAAAGTGCTACACCAATAGAAATGACTTTCAATGTAATTCCTACCACTTTGCCCGTCTCTTTGATTTCTTTTGATGGATTGTTAAAGGGTTCAAGAACCGAATTGAATTGGTCAACTGCCACAGAAACAAAGTTGGAAAATTTTGAAGTAGAAAGGAGTACAGATGGATTACAATGGGCTACTTTAAGTACAGTTTCAGCAAATGGCAAGTCCTCTAGTTATCAGGTTTATGACAATTTTCCCGTAGATGGAAATAATTATTATCGTCTTAAAATGATGGATAAGGATGGTAGCTATCAGTTTTCTAAAGTGGTTTCTGTTTATGTAAAAGTGGATGGATTAAACATTTGTAAAATGGGCAATTTGGTGCAAGTAAATGGAGGAAGACCCGATTCACGTGTTTCTGTAATCGTGTTTAATGGTTTTGGTCAAATAGTGATGACAAACAAAGCAATTATACCTGCTTCTAAAACAGTCAATACTTATTTGAAGAGCCTTCCTTCAGGTGTCTATATTATTCATGTTGCTTCTGATGAGTTTGTAAGGAATCTGAAAGTAGTGGTCAATTAAATCTTAAGTGAGAAACGAAAGCATTCTATTAATTATCAGGGCATCTCAATTTGGGATGCCTTGTTTTTAGCAAAGCCTAAAAGTGATTAGTTTGAAATAGCATGTTTCTTTCAAGCCTTTGAATTTCTAAATAGTTTGCAACTTTTCACTTTGACTCAAATTCGAGAGGGAACTAGTTCTTAATTGCATTCTATTTTATTTCATAAACAATAACAATAGGGTTAAGTCTTCTCATTGTGAAGAAGGAAAGTTAGAATATTAATTAAGCGGTTAATCTTTTGTCGAGTCGTAATGAACTTTAAATGACGCATATTCTGGAATTATCCAAATACTTTTGGTTGTTTTAATAAATTAATAATGAAAAATATACTTATTTACAAACTGTTATTAGTCGTAGGACTAGGCTTCGCAACTTTAAATGTGATTGCTCAATCAGCAAGAAATGATTGGGAGAATCCATCCTTATATGAATTGAATAAGGAAGTGCCGCACGCCGATTTTATGTTGTATGACAGAAGAGAGGCTGCTATTTCGGATAATTTTAGTAGTTCTCCCTTTTATAAATCCCTGAATGGGGTATGGAAATTTGTCTATGCAGATAAACAAGCTAACAGGATTAAAGATTTTTACCAATCGAATATTGATGAAAGCAAGTGGAGTAATATCGATGTACCCTCTAATTGGGAACTGAAAGGCTTTGGTATTCCTATTTATACAAATATAGTTTATCCTTTTCCAAAAAATCCTCCCTTTGTGGGCGATAATAATCCCGTAGGAACTTATCGGAAAATGTTTTCGGTTCCAGAATCATGGGATGGGAAACAGATTGTTTTGCATTTTGGTTCCATCACAGGTTGTGCCTTTGTGTATGTGAATGGACAAAAAGTAGGTATGACAAAGGCCTCTAAAACAGCTGCTGAATTTGATATTACCCCATATATCAATAAAGGCAATAATCTATTGGCTGTGCAAGTTTTCCGTTGGCATGATGGCAGTTATTTAGAAGATCAGGACTTTTGGAGAATCAGTGGTATTGAGCGGGATGTATTTCTTTTCGCAATGCCTAAACTTACTATTTGGGACTTCTTCTTAAAGGCTGATTTGGACAATCAATATAAAAACGGCTTGTTTACAGCATCCATTCAGCTACGAAAATTTGCTAATAGCCCAATTAAGAATGGAACAATAACCATTGATTTACTAGATAAAAGTGGTAATAAAATATTTTCTCAAAGTAAAAACTATGTCGCAGCTAATGATTCCATTCAAACTGTTGATTTCAATGCTGTGATAAAAAATCCTTTGAAGTGGACTGCCGAAACACCTGAATTATATACCTGTATAATCACACAAAATGTAGGTAATCAAAGCATCAATTACACAAGTTCAAAGGTTGGGTTTAGAAAAATAGAAATAAAAAATGCACATCTAATAGTTAATGGAGTGCCTATTTACGTACATGGCGTTAATCGGCATGAACATGACGAAATTTTGGGTCATGTACCCGTCAGGGAAACGATTATTAAGGATCTACAATTGATGAAACAGTATAATATTAATGCTATTCGATTATCACATTATCCTAATGATCCGATGATTTATAAATTGGCAGATGAGTATGGTTTCTACCTTGTTGGCGAGGCAAATATCGAAAGTCATGGTATGGGTTCATGGTGGCCGGGCAATGTGTTGGATACTATTCACCATACAAGTTGGTTGCCTGAATGGATTCCTGCACACATGGATCGAACAAAGCGTTCAGTGGAAAGAGACAAGAATCACCCATCTATAATTATCTGGAGTTTGGGTAATGAAAGTGGAAATGGTCCAGTTTTTCATCAGGCCTATCAATGGATTAAACAACGGGATAATACCCGTCCTGTTCAATTTGAACAAGCTGATGAAGATTGGAATACAGATATTATCTGTCCAATGTATCCTCCTATCAACGTCATGAAGAAATATGGTTATGATAGTACCAAAAAACGTCCATTCATCATGTGTGAATTTGCACATGCAATGGGAAATAGTACAGGTAATTTTCAAGAGTATTTTGATTTGATAATGAACAGTAAAAATATGCAAGGTGGATTTATCTGGGATTGGGTTGATCAAGGGTACAAGCAAACAGATGCAAATGGAAATGTATATTGGGCTTATGGTGGTGACCTCGGTGGATTTAATCTGCATAACGATGAGAACTTCTGTACAAATGGTCTAATTGCATCAGACAGATCGATTCACCCCGGATTGAATGAAGTAAAGAAAGTATATCAGGATATTTTATTTTCTTCAAAAGATATAAAAACAGGCCTACTCGATGTTAGAAACATTTTTGGGTTTACCAACCTTGAAAAATACAATTTCTATTTTACTATCATCAGAGATGGAGTAGAGATATTTAAAAAGGATTTCAATGTAGTTGCTCGGGCAGGAGAGACCAAACAAGTTTCATTGCCCATTCCTTGGGAGAAAATGAATGATTCTGCCGAGTATTTTATCAATATGTTTGCAGTGGCATCCCCAAAAAGTGCCACCCCATTATTGCCATTAGGAACAGAAGTGGCAAGGGAACAATTTAAACTCAAAGGCAATCCATTCGCTATACGAAACGACAATACAAATCAGAACCTTGAAATTCAAAAGTTGCCCAACAAATTAACCTTTGTTTCAGGTAATGTTTCAGGTGAAATAGATTTAAAGCAAGGAGTTGTCAGAAACTACAAAGACAAGAATGGAATGAATATGAATAGCTTCCCTGAACCCTATTTCTGGAGAGCACCTACCGATAATGACTTTGGCAGTAGGATGCCTGCTACGCTCGGAATATGGAGGGCAGCGCATCAGAATAAGAAAGTACGAAAAGTTACAGTTGGAGTACAAAATCGTGAAGGAATTAATGTGAAAGTTGATTATGAATTGACAGATATTAATGTGCCCTACACTTTAGAATATCAAATTAATAAAGATGGTAGTGTAAAAGTTACTGCATCAATGGATATGACGGGAAGGGATTTGGCAGAGTTGCCTAGGTTTGGAATGCGGATGCAAATGCCCTCGGATTTTGATAGTTTAACCTATTATGGTCGTGGCCCATGGGAGAATTATAGTGATCGTAATACGGCATCGTTTGAAGGACTTTACAGTGATAATGTGAAAAATCAGTTTACTGCAAATTACATCCGTCCACAAGAAAGTGGCTACAAAACAGATGTAAGATGGTTATCGTTGACCAATCAAAAAGGGCAAGGTATTTTGATAAAGGGAGAACAACCTCTTTGTTTCAGTGCTATTAATCATTCGGATGAAAGTTTGGATCCCGGCAATACGAAGAAACAACAACATCCTACTAATTTGCCACCCGAAAACGCAGTATTCCTTCATATCGATTTAAAACAACGTGGTGTAGGAGGGGATAATAGTTGGGGATTATTACCACACAATCAATGGCGATTATTGGATAAGAAATATTCTTACAGTTACACAATCAGCCTTTTGAAATAGAAAGGGATTCATCGAAAATCATGGTGTCATACACTGGTTCTCGAAGTCGATTGGAATGTTTTAGCTGCTTGCACTTCGATAAACTGCTAATAATATCTTTTGAATGGTAAGTTACTCATCGAAAATCAACCTGTCAGACTGAGGCTCTCGAAGTAGAATAGAAATATTTCAGCGGCTTGCCCTTCGATAAACTCAGTGTGACAGTCTTGTTGATATTCGTAGCAAACTGTATTGTCATCCTGAGTTTATTGAAGGGCAATAAAAATGAGAAACTTTAATTGCTTCCTTAGTGAGACAGTTTCTCTGATTTTTTGAGTGTTTGCGTAGTCATCTCAAATAACCTGAAATACACTATTTGCTACCTGAATCTGACACCCTAATTGTAAACACATTAATAATATAATCATGATAAAAAAGCAGTTCTTATTCTTGTTTGCCTTATTAATTTATGCAAACAGTTTTTCTCAATCATCTATTAATGATGTAATC
>CANCPA010000272.1 GCA_947379895.1 Chitinophagaceae bacterium
AAGGGTTGAAAGTACCGTTAGGTACTAAATATTGGTAGTAAAATATTAAAATGAAGGCTTGAAGTGCCGTAGGTACGACATAATTTGCGTTTGAAACTATAAAAAGTGTTTCTTTTGAGCATTTTAAAATGATATGTCGTCCCTACGGGACTTTAGGCAATTATTATTCACCTGTTTCCTACCAATATTTCGTGCCTACGGCACTTATCCAAGCGTATTTCAACCCTTGATTAGCATTAATACTTACAACTTAATACCTAATACCTAATACTTAATACTTAATACTTACAACTTAATACCTATAACTTATCACTCACTACTCACTCCTAATCTTCAACCAGCTTAACCGTCAAATTCACTTTTTCTCCAGCCGTAATTGTTAATATTTGTGTTTGAGTAACATATCCAAGTGCAGAAAAAACTACATGAAATGCACCAGGTATAAACTCAGATATCTGAGCGATACCAAATATATTACTCCTCCCAACCCTAGATAGTTCAGTAATAGTCATCATACCTCCTTCAATTGGAATAGAAGATTCCAGATTTATAAACTTACATGTCAAAATAGTATGATGTACATTCCCTCCAAAAACAAGGGCATTTGATAAATCAAGAATAAGCTGCTTGTTTGAATTTTCGCCAATAGTGTATCCACCATTTATAAGATTAATTAAGGATTTCTTACTAGCAGTAGCATCCACAAATGCAGGCAAATACAAGGCAGTAACTGTCCTTTGAGTGTTTCTTTCAGCCGAAGGTGCTTGTTGTAAAGTTTGCAATAGTTCAATTTCTGTCTCAATAGCTGTCAACTGTAAAGCAGTAATAGGTATAGCTGCAATTAAGGCAACCTTATTCGCTTCTAAAACTCCATAAGTATACTTTGATAAACGAATCATCGAATTGATTTTGCCACTGAAATTAGAAATATGAATCGTAAAATCCTTAATCAACTGTTCATTTTTTTGCGTCTTAGCATATTCCAATGCAAGCAAACAAGAAGCCTCTAACTTACTAACTACACCCTTCCGTGCTGCAGTTTTCATCTTTGTTTTTGGAACAGTCGCTTTTAATTGTTTCTTCGCAGAAACACCATCAATTTTATTAATATCCCCTTTAAATTTAACTATTGCATCTTGCAACTGTTTGTTGTCAGTAAAGGATTCTATATAGACTAATAAAAACAATAAAATTTGTTGAAAAACTGAATACTCAATATTCTGACGTGTGTTCATAATAAATGTTTTTTGTGTTGAAAATTAAAAATCTGTAATAAAAACTTTGTTGTCTCAAACGAAATCACTCTTGTCTCAACCCTGATTGCAGCTGTATCAAGCCCCATTTCATTTGTATTATATATAAGTCAACTTGCTTCACTAATAATTCTCTTTGTATCAAACATTGTCACCAATGTATCAAATACAAATGCGCTTGTGACAGGCAATATCTTCTTCAACTCAGGCATTATCACATTTGTATCAACCAAAAATGGAGATGTGTTTAAATAAAAATCCTTTGTATCAGACCTTATTATTCCCGAATCCAAATAATATTAAGCCGCACCGATAACTAATTATGGAGGTGAAATGTGAATAAGCAATACAGCTAAAATGGCTATTCGAGCAATCTTTTCAATTAAGCTTTTTTGTTTATTTTCTACCCCTCGCTGTTCTTTGATAATTACTAATTCCATTTTATTTCAATTAATTGTGTTGCTTAATTTTTTAAACAGCAAAGATGAAGGAGTCGATGAGCATGATTATTACATAATTTAATATAGTTATTATAGAATTACTAGGTTTTTTTAGTTAATACATTTTTATTATTGCTTGATCTGGGTTTAACTACCTAGTTAAAGTAGGAACAAATTATTTCAAGCTAGTTTATATTTGGAAGTAGAGTAAATTATTTTACTTTTTTCACCTGAGTCTTTGTGAAATTAACGGCAAACGTTTTATTATTTTTAATGATTTTCTAATTGACAACCGTGGCAATTCTTCTTTTTCTTTTATTTTTTCTAAAAGTTAGATAATCAGAATCATGAACGCCTTCTTTTATCGCTATGAAGTAACCTTTTTTTGTAATTTTCATTATTGCATTTGATAAATGAGTGATTTAGGATTCTCTATATTTTACTTGGACTTATTTTATACGATTTGTCAATTTCCTAAATATAGATAAATCTATTCGACGCCTAACTTTTCTGGTAGAGACTAGGCATGCCTAGTCTTATTGATATATTTACTTATTCTTTTTAATAATTCCATTTTTTTTAATTGATACCATTTTTCTACAGAATTTTACCTTTTTAAAATTATGACATGAATCATGCTTTCGATTTGCAATAATTATAAATGTCATTCTAAACTTAGCATCATTTTTACCTGTTTATGGATTTATGGCTCAATGCCATGTTTGCTATTATAAGTTTTCCACAAATAAGTTGTAGATATTAACATGTCTTAGGGTTAACATAAATGATTATGTAACTAAAATAAGCTGCCCAAAAGTAAAGATACAGATGCCGGCAGGATGGTGCAGGATGGTAGAGTTTGTTTTGGTTTTATTTTTGTTAACTAAATATTAAGTTTGGATTGTTTAATTGAGTTGGATTGACATTGAAAAAACATCTTTTATAAATAGAATTGCACCATGGGAAAAAGTTTACATTCTTTATTGGAACATTTAAAATTGAATAGTTCCGTACCTCAAAATTTAGTAAATAATAAGAACAACTATATGAAAAAAGAGACGCATTCTACACAGAAAATCGTTTTAAATTCACCACACAGACCTGATTTTATCAAAGCTTCGCTTTTGGAAAATAGGTTTAGTTTACACTCAAAAACTAGTCAAATGAAAAGTTTATTTTCTTCCTTTCCTAAGTCTTTGGCAATTATTATTTTGTCGTTAGTAATGTCTTTTGTGACAAATACTTCAAGAGCCCAGGTGATTAATGAAGGGTTTGAAGAAGCAGCTTTTGCTACTGGTGCTGCTGGAACATATACAAATAATGTAACGGCTTATGTTAGCACTACAGCTGCATCTCTTTCAACATATAATACAGGTAATTGGATTTTAAATAGTGGAAATGTATTTACTGCTGCTGTGGGGACGAAAAGTTCTCTTGTACGTAGTGGTACTAAGTCAATTGCTCTTGCTGCAAGTAGTTCTGCATTTCTAATTACTCCTGTTATAACAAGTGGTGTTACTTCTGTTACACTTTATGTTTGTACAGGGTCTTCAACTGGAGCAGTAAATATGTATGTATTGACTAATACAAACTCTACATTTACTAGTGTTGCAGCTAATCTGAGTGGTACTGCAACAAATGGTGCTTGGGCAAATGTATCTTCAGGATTTACAGTCAACAGCACAGCTGGTTACTCTCAAATTACTTATAATTTAAGTGGATTAACTAATGCAAGTTCTGTTCCTTGTATGATAAAATTTCAAAGAAGTTCTAGCAATGTTGCAATCGATGATATTGTAATCACAACTCCACCTTCTTGTGTTACTGCAGGAACTTCTAATCCGTCTGCAACTTCATCATGTATTGGTACTGCTGCTTCGATGTCTGTTACTGCAACAGGTACAACACCTACTTATCAATGGCAATATAGTGCTAACAATTCAACAGGTTGGGCAAGTGTGGCAGATGGTACACCTGCTAATATTACGTACACTGGTAATACGACAAATACCTTAAGCATCACACCTGCAACAGGTGCAACTACAGGCGCAGGTGGTTATTACAGATGTGTTGTCTCTGTTGCATGTGGTGGAGGAAGTACTGCTACTTCTTCAGGTGCTCAGTTAACTGTAAATCAACCTATTGTTATTGGAACTAATCCTTCTGCTAATACTGCAACTATTAGTGGTTCTGCAATTACAATGTCTGTAAGTTCTGTAACAGGTTCTTCTCCCACTTATCAATGGACTCGTTCTAGTACTGCAGGAGGTGTTTATTCAAATGTGGTAGATGGTACTCCAACAGGTGTTACATACTCAGGAAATACAACTGCTACCTTAAGTATTACTGCAGATGGTACAGCCTCTGCAGGAACTGCAAACTTTTACAAATGTGTGGTTTCCGGCTCTTCTCCTTGTGGTTCAGCAACTTCTACTTCTGCAGCTTTAACAATACAATCTGCAGGTTTAACCTCTCCTCCAACAATTTCCGCTGCCGCTTCTCAAACAGTAGACAATAACCTGGTAATTACCTATACAAATGATCCGGCTTGGAATTCCGCTGTAACAGGCATTACTGTTGATAATGGAAGCGTTTTGGCAATTGCTGGTAATACATATTTTACAACACCTGCTTCAGGCACTTTCTCTATTTTAACTTCTGCTATTCCTGCATTGCAGTCTTCTGGTAGCCATACAATTGCTGTTAAGGCAACAGGTTATAACGATGCGACTGTAACACAAACAACTATCGCAGGTACTCCAACTCAATTAGCCATAAAAACAGCTTTGGCTACACCTGCAACAAATACTGCTGTTTTTGCAACTCAACCTGCAGTTTATATCGAAGATCAGTATGGGAATGTAACCACAAGTACTGCAACTGTAATTCCTACAGTAACTAGCGGTCAGACATGGTTAATTGGAGGTGCTCAATCTTCAGGATTGGCAGCAGTCGCTGGTACGGCAACTTTCACTAATTTAACTGCCGGTTCTACAGGGTTGGTTTTATATAGTGGGGCTACAATCACATTCACTTGTGGAGCTTTGACATCTGTAATATCTGCATCTTTCACTATTCCTGCTTTTGTCTCATCTACTACGGATTATTTCCGTTCAAACGGCACAGGTGGTGGTACTTGGGCTACGGCAGGTACATGGCAAGGAAGTCATGATAATATAAATTGGGGTACTGCTACACTAGCACCTACTAGTACTGCTACATCTGTAGTAGTTAGAAGTGGAGATGCTGTATCAGTAGGGACTATACTTTCTACACCACTAACAACTGTAGATGCAGGAGGTACATTATCTTCAACTGTTGGATTAACCTTGGCTGGTAATCTAAATATCAACGGAACTTTAACTACTAGTAATACTGTTGTTACTACAGGTTATGTATTAACTGTACTTGGTACATGGAATAATTCTTCCACTACAACTACTGCTATTACTTCAACTGCAGGTACTTTGCTTTTTGCAACAGCAGGTGGTGCTGGAACCTATACTTTAACGGGTACAGCAACTCAAGTACCTACTGCAACTTGGCGGAATGGTAGTAATTATAGTACATTAAATTTTAATTCAACAGGGACTGTAACAGTCTCATCTGCTAATCAGAATTATGGAGATTGGGTGATTGGTGCAAATGGAAAGTCATTTAGTTTAGCTGGTTCACCATATAATATCAGAAATTTAACTGTAAATTCAAGTATTACTCAATTGACTACTGGCGGAACAGGAAGTACGATTACTATCAATACTACAAACTTTTCACAGACTACAGGAACAATGAATCTTACAGCTTATGCAACTACAATAAATTT
>CANCPA010000273.1 GCA_947379895.1 Chitinophagaceae bacterium
TTACAAGATATGGCTTTAGCTGAAATGCCGTTTTCTAAAGGTAATGTAACAAGTTCTTCAAGACATCAATTTGTTTTCACCGAAGCAGAAGTAGGCAAAACCATGTATGTTCGTTGTTATTATCAAATTACAAAGGGCGATCGTAGCCCGTCAAGTGCGATAATTAGTTTTCCGATTATTTAGTGAGAGAAAGAGGATATGAAATAGACTATTGAACGAAGGTATTAATACTCACAATTTTTTTTGGTAATGCCTATAATTCAAAAAAGACTGCTAGCAATAGTGGTCTTTTTTATGCTACAAAACTACTGAAACCTATAGGGTGCATAAAAGCTTTTCGCTTAAAGAGTTTCGTTGAGAAACGAAACTCGGCAGTCTGCCTCGCGGTGTGTCCTCACTCAGATAAAAACTTTTATACACCCAACCCATAAGTGCATAATGCTCTTACAGGGTAGTAAAGACGTAAACTCAATACAGATATTTACGATACAAATTATTTAGTGTTCGTTTATCGGCTTCATCCAATACTTTAGAACCCTCCTTTTGCATAAAATGTCGTTTAAAGGCAATGATAGCAGCAGACGAATCTCTTGTATCATACCCAATTAAACGTAGAGCAAACATAGGATTGATACTACTATCAACATTTTTGTCAGCTATAACACTATCCTGCCATAGCCCAAAACCCTTTACTGCCAATTGTTTCCACGGAAAAAATATACTAGGATCATCCTTCCGGCGTGGGGCAATGTCGGCATGACCAATGAAATTTGCGGTAGGAATATTATAACTCTTCTTCAAGCTATCTAACAATACTAAAAGCGAATTGATTTGTGGATCGGCAAAGGGTTCCTTGCCATTATTATCCAATTCTATGCCCACAGAACAGGAGTTGATATCGGTAATATTCCCCCATTTACTAATACCTGCATGCCATGCACGAAGCCAATCATTAAGTAGGTGATGAACAGTGCCATCCTTGCAAATTACATAATGCGAACTTACTTTAGTACGAAGTAAACTAAAAGTATAAAAAGTTTGCTCGCAGCTATTTTGAGCCGTATGATGTATGATAACATAATTCGGTTTGCGTAAATTAAAATTAGGAGTGCCTGCAGTATGTACTTCGTACAATAAAGAGTCGATCGGATTAGTGGTAGCAGGCGGAACAATTGGAATAGGTGGAACATTTACAAAGACAGTATCATGTATAAAGTGCTTTTCAATTACAGGAGGATAATACTTACGACTGCATGCAGCCACTACACTAATTATCAACGCAATAATGAAAACTCTTTTTATCATGATTCTTATCTCTTTCAGTTTGTCAATGACTGTTGTTTAATCTATTAGGTTTAATGATTATTTAATTTGGGGTTACAATTGATGAGGTATTAACTTAAAGAAAAAAAGGAAAATAAAAGGGGCCCAAAGTATTGTCTTTTATAATTTAGTTCACTTCTGAACTTAACCGACAATTTCTCCTACCCTATCCCTATCCAATCTACCTACAACTTAATACCTAATACTTAAAACTTATTACCTACAACTTAAAACATATAACTCTTACTTCGGTGCCTTATAATATAATCGTAAAGCCACTAACACAAATATGGCATTCGGAATCCATGCTGCAATTAAAGGTGGCAGATTCCCCTTAGTAGAAAATATGGTAGAAAATCTATCGGTAATAATAAATGCTGCTGCAGTAATAAATCCTAATGCCAAATGTGCGCCACTACCACCACGCACCTTTCTGCCGGCTACAATTGCACCAATCAATGTCAACAGAAATACGGTTACAGGCGTTGCATCTCGTCTATATAATTCTACTTTCAAGTCATTGATGCCTTCCGATCCCCTCGATTCTTCAAGCTTAATAAATCGCTCAAGTTGTGCAGAAGTCAATTTATCTTTCGTAAACTTATCTCTACTAAGGTCTAAAGGCTTAAAGTTAAAGTCGACCACTTCTTTATCAATCGAAGTAACCGTTTCATTAATAGGCAACACTCTCCGCTTGAAAACATTTTGCAATACCCATTTCTTCGATATCGTATCCCACGAAATACTCTCAGCCCTAGTGTTTAAGATGACCTTATTATTTTCGATGCGATTCATGAAAAAGGGTCCACCTCTTTTAAATAGGGTGTCGTACCCAAGAATACCTGCGTACGTAAAACTATCTATCTTGAAATAAATACTCGTATTCGTATTTGCCGTCAGTTGTTCGTAAGAGTTGTCCTTATCAACATATCTAGCCTCGAAACTACTTCGTATCTGATTCGCCTTTGGTATGACGTACAAATTAGAAAGCCATAGTATGATTGCCAAAAAAGTACCACCAACATAATAAGGTCGCAACCAACGATTGTAAGATATTCCACTTGCTAATATTGGGATTATCTCTGTATTACCGGCCATCTTAGAGGTAAAAAAGATGACAGAAATAAATACAAATAAGGGAAAGAGTAGGGCAATGATATAAGGAATAAACCCATAATAATATAGCCTAACGATATTGAAGAAGCCAAGTTGAGAGCGCACGAAGTTGTCTGTCTTTTCGCTTAAGTCAATGACAATAGCGATGACAGTAAATAGTAATATTCCGAAAAAGAAAGTACTTAAAAACTTTTTGAGTATAAACCAGTCGAGTTTCTTCATTATTAAAAGTGAGCGCAAATGTAATTGTAAAAGATTATTCAAGGAGATTTTACCACAAGGAATACAATGCTATAACAAAGAAGCACAAAAATTTATAATTTATTGAGGCATAAACCTTTTTTGAAAACCTAATGTTCCTTGTTTTTATTTTGTTGAATTTTGTGGTAAATACACTTAATAAGGGGCAAAAAAAACATCCTTAAAAAAGGATGTACAGATTATTAGATTCAAAGGGAAAAGATTATCTTGTAAAAATACCCTTGAATGTTTTATGTATAGTTAATCTATTATGTTAGTGAATAAATAAAATAGCAACTTGCACTTATTCACAGCAATTAGGCCCTACTTCTATGTTTACCACAAAGCAAGCAAAGTAAAAATAAGGAACACAAGGATACTATTAAAATAATTGTTATTGCTCAGAAAGTTTCACTACAAGGGCAACGAGGAAAACAACAAATACAAGAACTTCTTTTAAAACAACTGCCATTGAGTATCTAAAAAATAAACTGTCCCTTGTCATTCTTTGTTCAAAACCTTGTGACCGTATTGGTAAAAAGCCTTACCTTAATCACTAATATTATTGAATTGTAGATATAATTACACTAATTTACTTTGTGTTTCTTTGTGAAGCCCCTTCTTTTCCTTGTGGTAAAATCATCATTTAAATAGTTGAAGCAATCATTAATGCCACCCTTTCGCCATCCATTGCCGCACTAACAATGCCACCTGCATAACCCGCCCCCTCACCACAAGGATAAAGCTGTTTTATTTGAGGATGTTGTAAACTAACCGAATCTCTCGGAATACGAACCGGTGAAGATGTTCTGCTTTCAGTAGCAACCAATACAGCTTCATTTGTGAAGTATCCTTTCATCTTTTTGCCAAATGCCTTAAAGCCTTGCTGTAATGTAGTATGTATAAAAGAAGGAAGTGCTTCGCTTAAAGAAACTGCATTTAATCCAGGCAGATAACTACAATCAGGTAAGGAAGATGATACTTTTCCCGTACAGAAGTCTTCCAAACGCTGTGCAGGTGCCACAAAGTTTCCCCCACCTACTCTATAGCATTGTTGTTCAACAGCTTCTTGAAACGCTAATAATAGCAAGGGATTATCTTCTCGTAAATCCAATTCCTTATCATTAAATTTTCCATTTTCAATTGACTTCTTACAATAATAATAGGCATCTTTAATTTCAACGCCCACCACAATGCCGCTATTCGAATAAGGATTATTACGCTTACTTGGACTCCAACCATTTACCACCAATTCATTTTCATTTGTTGCTGCGGGGGCTATGATTCCCCCCGGACACATACAAAAACTAAATACCCCTCTTCCATTTACTTGTTCTACCAAACTATAAGAAGCAGGTGGCAAATGTTGACTCCGAGAAAGTGTTTTTGAAGGAGGTAGACTATACTGTATACTGTCAATCAATGCCTGAGGATGTTCTGCCCTAACACCGAGGGCAAAAGGTTTTGCCTCAATTAGGATATTTTTTTTGTGTAAAAGATAAAAGATATCTCTTGCCGAATGTCCCGTTGCTAATATAACGGCGTCTGCATGAAGTGTATTTCCTTTTGCAGTCTTTACGCCCTTAATAGTATTTTTATTAATCAACAGGTCAGTAACTTTTTCTTCAAAGAAAAACAAACCACCTTGTCCAATAATTGTTTCCCGCATTGCTGTAATAATCTGAGGAAGCTTATTAGTTCCAATATGTGGATGTGCCTGATAAAGTATTTGTTCTTCCGCACCAAATTGAACAAAGAGATTGAGTATCCGAGTAATATCCCCACGCTTATTGCTGCGGGTATACAATTTCCCATCACTATAAGTACCTGCACCGCCTTCGCCAAAACAATAATTACTCTCTGGATTAATGATACCTTCCTTATTTAGCAAGGCCAAATCCCTTCGGCGAGCCCTAACATCCTTTCCTCTTTCTACAATGATTGGTTTAATACCTAATTCTAATAGTTGTAATGCTGCAAAAAGTCCTGCAGGGCCTGCACCCACAATGATGACGCTTTTATTTGCATTTGTTACATCCTTAAAAGATAGGGTTGTCGAGCTTCGCTCAATAAAGGGCTCGTTAATGAACACCATTAAGGTAAGATTAATCCATATCTGACGTGGACTTCGGGCATCAATCGATTGTTTCAACTTATAAAAGCCTGTAATTGAACCTGCTTTTATACTCATTGTTTCAGCAATATGCCGAGTGATAGCAACATTATTCGAAGCTTCATGAGGCTTAACCATTATAGTGAGTGCTTGTTGCATAATAGTAGGTAGCTAATTTATTTATTACAAAAGGCTGAAGGAATAAATTATCATGTCTTTTTGAGTGGTTTTCCTTGTGTTCTTTTTATTAAAGATTAAATACAAAAGAAATTGCCACAATATAATAGTATATCGTGGCAATTTCTTTAGGTTTAACAAGTTGCTTAAAATGGCAAATCGTCCGACAAATCACTTGGCGGAGGAGGTATATGACTGTAGTTAGATTCAGGTACTGCTTCCTGCTGTCCTAATTTCACTGTTTCAATTCTCCAGGCATCAAGGTTAGTAATATAATTTTCTCTACCATCTTTAACCCACTTAGTTCCTCTGAGGTTAAAACTAATTTTCAAATCATCACCAATACTATATCTGTCCAAAAGTGCGGTTTTATCTTGTACACACTGAAACTTTACATAGTTTGTAATTATTCTACCATTTACATCTTCACTTTTTTCAAGTACAAACTCTCTTGTCTTAAAAGTTTCAGTACGCTGAATCGTGTCAAATTTGGCTGCAAGCTTTCCTGTAATTTCGTAACTCATATTTGTTAATTGTTGGCG
>CANCPA010000274.1 GCA_947379895.1 Chitinophagaceae bacterium
TGATATTTGCCATCCTCGCCTTTAACAGCACAACCGTCCCAAATCCAATAGCCTTTCATACTGAAACCACTACCCTTTATAGCTTTGTCTATATTTTTGAAAATGGGATTAGCAGTAGTGGCTTTTAAAGACAGCAAAGTATCAACATCATACCCCACTTTTTTGGTTTGTTTTTCCAACCCTGCGTTTTGTGCAATAGAAAACTGACTAATTGTCAAGAATAGAAATCCTAAGAAATTCTTTACCATAAAATAATTATTTAAGTTTTATGCACTTACTTTTTAATTGACTTTATTGAAATAAAATACACATCGTTTTCACGCATTTCTAATTGTTTCTTAAAAACGCCATCAAGTTTCACTTCTACAGTTTCTGTCAATATGGGCTTGTTATTGTTTTTTTGAAATATTTGTGTTACCTGAGGTTGAGATAATTGTTGCGGTGAACCCATATCCAAATAGCTTGCATAAGCATCATTTACTTTATAGCCTACTTTATACACACCAATTGAATAGTTACCTGGTTTAATATTAGACAGTTCAACCGATACCTTACCTACATCTTTAGCTGGTAAATCTCTTTTGTAAAAAACATCATTATTTACAGAATCCCCTTGTGTTAAAATGGATAAATTCCACAACAACACTTGTATATCCCCTTTCTCATTTTTACAAATCCATGAGGCTGTATCTGAATTCAGTATTTCTGTTTTCCCTAATTTATTTAAGAACTGGTATGCATAAAAAGACGGTTTACGAATGGATTGATAATTCAACAAACCAAAACCTCCATGAAATGGTGTGGCACGTGGGCCCGCTTCTTCAAAAATGTCAGTAAATGTCCAGTAAGACATAGAGTTGGCAGACTCCTCTGTGCCTTTAATTTTATCTAAAATAAAAGCAGCCGATTGATATGAATCGTGTACCGCATCAAAGGAAGAAGGCGAAGTACTCCACTCGGTATAATGTAGTTCCAGATTGGGTTTTGAGGAATTGGCAATTTTACTTTTTGAACGCATTACATTTCTGATAATAGACTTACTATCTGGCGACAATATTTTTCCCGCTTTACCATCCGCATCCAAAAAGCCTTTGATAACTGCATAATCATGTGTGGTAATCATATCAATAGGGCAATTGTTTTTTTCACAATATTCTATCAGTTCAGGTATCCATGCATTGCCGGCAGTAGCAGGACCACCCACACGATATTCATTACAAACGCTTTTAACAGCCCTTGCCGTGTAATCGTACAACTTAAAATACTCTGCTTTGTCCCCACTAAAAAAGTACTTTAAATTCGGTTCGTTCCATGCTTCAAAATACCATTTCTTCACTTCCTCTTTACCATACCTTTCTGTAAAATGTTGGGTTAGTGCCTTTATTAAATCTGCCCATTTATCGTAAGACGTTGGAGGTGTTACATTTCCTTTCCACCAAAAGCAAGTGGTAGTCCCACTTGCCAACGCTTTAGGCATGAATGAGAACTCTACAAACGGTTTCACATCAATACTTAATAAGAAATCGTACAATTGATCTATATACTGCCAATTGTAAATAGGGTTACCATTTTTATCTTCAAAATACACTCCCATATCATCATGCAAAAGCCCATGCATACGAATGTATTTAAAACCAATTTCTTTTTTCACCAATCTCAGTTGTTCTTGCCAATCGGCACGCAGACCTTCATTGGCTCTTCCTGCACCTACACACACTTGCCACCCCGTTTTAGTAGCTCCTTTAACTGAGTTGATATTGGCTACAATTGTTCTTAAAGATTTATCTTTTACATTAGAATTTTGTCCGTAAACACAATTAAGGTGAACGGTGAATAACCAAAGTATTACAATGAAAGATTTAATAGACATGATTAGTATTTAATAATTTTATAAATGAAAACTGCGAGTATTATAAGCTGTACTTTTTATTTAATTAGTTAATGCTGCTACACTATTTTTTGTCGGAATTACTTGTTTGATGGTTCCATCTTCATGGTAGTATAAATAGTCTACACATAAAGATCGGCGGAAGGGAGCTGCACTTTTCCAATTACATACTGGTTTTTCATCTGGATGCTGCTCGTAATACAAATCAGAATTGTGATAAAACAAATACCACCTGCCTTTAAATTCAACAATAGAATGATGATTGGTACAGCTATTCATGGGTGCTAAAATTTCACCTTTATACTCAAAAGGCCCGTAGGGATTATCACTCATGCAATACAAAATTTTCCTCCGTCCGGAGATGGAACCTGAATAAGACAAGTAATATTTTCCTTTGTACTTATGCATCCATATTGCCTCAAAAAAGCCAGTAGTGCCTTTTACTACTCGTACAGTATCGTCAAACGACACCATATCTTTATTCAACTTTACCACATTCACTTGGTTTTGACCGAAGTAGATGTAAGCACTTCCATCATCATCTACAAACACTGCCGGGTCAATAAAATCGCCTGTACAAATCACCCCTTTGGTAGCACGACTTAATAATGGTTTTTGCAGGGCATCTTTAAATGGTCCCAACGGAGTTTTAGCAACAGCAACACCAATGTATTCTTTATCAGTAGGATAATAGAAATAGTATTTGCCATTCTTGTAAGCACAATCGGGTGCCCACGCATATTGCTTTGCCCATTTAATATCGTTTAGTGAAAACTTTACTCCATTGTCAGTCCAGTTCTTCAAGTTAGATGTTGAAAATACATGCCAATCATTCATGTTGAACCATGTAGCTGTATCAGGGTCGTGTGACGGATAGAGATACAACTTGTTATTGAACACATGTGCAGAAGGGTCTGCTGTATAAATGTGATTGATAAATGGATTACCTTTAGAAGTAAATTTATATGGATACTTTAATGTATTTTGTGATAAAATATTTGTGCAAACAAACATTAAAGAAAAACCAAGAACTGAAAGTAGTTTTATTCTTTTTGTCGAAATCATATTTTTATTAATAATCATTGCTATTTTTTTGATATTATAATTCTTTCTCCGCTATAGTTCACCACCTTTACTTTAGTGCTTTCATTAATTCCATTACCTATACCTTCAGTTACCCAAACAATATTGAAGACACGCTTTTTTAATGCACCAACATAATCACCTTGTTGCTTTTCAATTGTAAGAGTTTGCAGTTTCTCGTTCCATCCAAAAGGAATAATAGTATAATTTCCTTTTTCATAATTGTAATTATCCCTTTCATCGCTATATAAATTAAATTTTCCATCGGTACCAGCATAAACTCTTATTTCGAGTGTATCCATTGATTTCTCTGATGTATATTGTAAGAACTTTCCCATCGGAACAATGGAACCTGCTTTTACAAACACCGGAATCTTTTCTAACGATGCCGCCGTTTTAATTGTTTGCCCGCCCTCATAGCGTTTACCAGTCCAGAAGTCATACCATTGTACGGATTTAGGTAGATACACATTCCATTCCTTAACACTTGGTTGTGTAATAGGTGCTACAAGGAAAGATTTACCAAACATGTATTGATACGCTTGTGAAACGGCTGTTGTATCATGTTGAAAATCCATAATCATAGGCCGCATTAATGTAGCACCTTGATTTGAAATCATCCAGGCATTAGAATATATATATGGCAATAGTCTATACCTAAGATTAAGCATAGTATGCATATTGTTCATCACCTTATCACCATACATCCAAGGTTCTGTTTCAGTTTTATATCCATGAATTCGAAATATTGAATTAAATGTTCCAAATTGAAACCATCGCGTAAGTATATCATGATAGGCAGTGTCCTTATATTGTTTAGGGCCAGGTCTAAAAAAGCCTCCTACATCAGTTGTCCAATAAGGCATACCGGTCAAAGAATAATTTAAGCCAGCAACAATTTGCCTTTTAAAAGCATCCCAATCGTATCCAATATCGCCCGACCAATTAATAGTGCCAAAACGTTGTTGACCAGCAAAGGCTGACCTTGTCAAGATAGCAACCCGTTTGTTTGCATCAGTGGCACGTTGCCCCTCAAATATTGCTTTACTCACAAACAATGGGTAAGTAAGACGATAAAAATCACCTAAGCCAAAGAAGGTCTTTTTGCCAGCGAGTGCGTCATTTTCAGGTTCGGTAGCATCCATCCACCATGAGTCAACGCCAATGCTAAAAAGATTTTTGTTCATGGCGTTCCAGTGTGTTTTTTGTGTTACGGGATTAAATATATCAATCCATAAACTGCTATCTATGTACAATTTCTTAGCAATATACTCTTTAGTAACATCTGACTTTTTATCCGGATTCTCCCAAACAGAAACGGAAAAATGAGCATTTAAGTCATGCAACCGTTTAATAAACTTATCTGGATTGGGATAATCTGTAGTATCAAATTGCGGCACACCCCAGCCAAGATTGCCCCAATATTTCCAATCCTGCACAATTACGTCAACTGGTAAATTTCTTTTTCTAAATTCCTCAATAGTACTTACCAAATGTTTTCCCGAAGTGTATCTTTCCCTACACTGCCAAAAGCCATAAGCCCATAATGGTAGCATCGGCACATTGCCTGTATGTTTTCTATAATTTGCAATTACATCATCTGCATTTTTGCCATAGAAAACAACATAATCAAGAGATTTAGCATTTACCGAACGGAAAGACGTTTCATTACCTGCCATCTTCCAAGACAATTTGGGTGTGTTTGTGGATTTACAAACCACTTTTATAGTATGAGTTCCTGGTTTTAAATGAACAATTGTACTTGCCGCAGGAGGTAGCCATAAGTTAGATTGATCTATTCGTGGCACATCATCAATCACAAGCAAATGCCTACTTTCCATATTACCTAAATCAAGCATCATGGTATAGTCATCTTCCTTATTTACCATAAACTTTGATGAATACAAAGTCTGTTGTCTTGAAACTTTTTGGGTACCCGATGTTGTGGTCACTTCAACCACACTATTATTAAAAACAGCCGTATCATTTTTTACTAATTTTATTATGCTATCACAAGCATTAAACTCTGTAATGCCATACTGATGCCATAAGATGCCATACCCCCTGCTTGAATATAAAAACGGTATGGAAATTTGTGTGTTAACCTGTGTAAGTTTACGACTAATGTTACGCAGATTATATTTACCATCCTGAAATTGGCCAAGACCAAATAAATATTCATCATTAGGTGAATCGAAAGCTTGTTCTGCAACAAAGCAAGGTTCTCCTAAAACTGTATTTGGTTGTAACTTTCTACTATCTGCCTTTTCACTTAAAAATGTTTTATCATTTTTATCACTATAAACAATAACACCTGTTTGTTTATTAAAGGCAACTGATATTGCATTGGTTGACAATCTAAGTTCAGTACTTGTTTCAAGGAATTTAAAGACTGGAACTGGGAGTTTATTAATCAGTACAAATTCCTGCTGTTCTTTCATTGTTTCTTTTTCCCATTGAACACGAATTGCTTTATCGGATAAGGGCATAATATTTAATACACCTTCAGAAAGCTGAATAGAAAGACGGTCTTTTA
>CANCPA010000275.1 GCA_947379895.1 Chitinophagaceae bacterium
AGCATAAAGAGTTGTTTTAGCCTTATTTCTTGTAAATCGAATATCCTTAGAAGTATAGGTTCCCTTTTTTTCCAAAGAAGGACCTTCACCAAAGACAGTCCATGGTCTTGTGCTATAGATAGCCTCGCCATTTGTTTTCAACCATTTTCCCATGGCAAACATCAATTGCTGTTGTTCATCAGGAAAAGTTCCATCAGGTCTTGGTGCAAATGACAACATTAATACACCACGCTTACTCACAATGTCCACCAATTCATCAATAATCCTATTGGGCGACTTGATAGGCGTTTCTTTTACATAGCTCCAATTGTCACCATCGTAAACGCAATCACACGTTTGCCAAACCATTTCAGGAATCGATTTTTCACTACCACGTTCGTGGTCAAGGACTGCACTACCTAAAGGAAAAGCCTTTTGTTTATAATTCATTACAACACCTGGAGAGCCGAAACTACCTTTGCCCGATTCTATTGCCTTGTTATAATAATGTGCGGCAAATTCAATTCTTCTTGACTCAAACTGACCACCATTAATATCCCAATCGAAATAATACAAATCGGGTTTATACATATCACTCAATTCTTTTGACCTTGCCAACCAACGATTTAAATCCCGTTCACTTTGAGATACCTTTTTGCCCTTAATTGTTGGATTACCATATAAATCTTGGTAGGTTGTATCTTTTGCATCATAATTATTTAAGAAATTATATTCGAAAAATTTGGGATTCCAGCCAGAATGATTTGATACTCCAAATTTCAACCCTTTCGCTCTTACGGCTTTTTCCATTTCACCTACTAAATCACGTTTTGGTCCCATTTGAGCAGCATTAAACCGTGATAATTTTGTGGCCCATAAGGGGAAATTGTCATGGTGTGCACCCATCATACAAAAGAACTTTGCACCGCCTTTTACACAAAGATCAGCCCATTGATTAGCATCAAATTTTTCGGCTTTAAACATCGGAATAAAGTCTTTATATCCAAAAACAGAAGGATCGCCATAGGTAGCAACATGATGTTTATTAGTAGCAAATCCACGTTTTTCGCCATTCGTTTCAGTAGCATACATCCAACGACCATACCACTCTGCAGCATGATCACCGGCAAATGCCGGAACAGAATACACACCCCAATGTACCCAAAAACCTATCTTAGCATCTTCATACCAATCAGGGGCAGAATAATTTTTCAAAGACTCGTAGGAGGATTCATATACCTTATCATTTTTCACTTTGTTCTGACTATTTCCTACTAAAGTTGACAGTAAGAAGACCGCAATAACTAATTTGTTCATTTTATTATATTTAAAAGACGAGTAATTTTGTTACTATTCAGGAGATTTTACCACTAAGGCAACGAAGAAAAAACAAGGAACACAAGGACTTCTTTATAAATAATTGGAAGGTAAGTACCTAAAAAGTATAATGGTCCTTGTGTTTCTTTGTGGTAAAAAAATTTTTGTTTCATACTTAAATTGGTTTATTGTATTGCCAAAGCATAAGCATACGAATCATTAAGCCTATCTGGCAAAGTGACCGTTAATCCATTGGCATCTCGTTCAAAATGTAATGACATTTTATTGGAAACGAGCGATACCTTTTGAATTTCCTTTGGATACAATTCATTGCCTTGAGACAAAGATTTAATCACCACTTTATTGTTTGTAGGTGCCCCTAATGGCATTGCATATAAAGTGTCGCTTTTTACAGTAAAGCGAATATCCTCACTCGTGAACGGTCTGCCTTTCCCTTCGTTAAAGCCATGTCCTTCCAATTTTGCAAGCCCTTCTAAGGCAGGCCCTTCTGCATATTTTTTCCATGGGGTTGTATCGTAAATACATTCGCTGTATTGATGCATCCAAGTAGTAATATCTTCTACCACTTTTTGTTCTTTTTCGTCAATAGAACCATCACCACGGACCGGAATATTCAACAAGAGATTACCGTTTTTGCTCACTACATCTATCAGCATGTGTATCACGGTTTTAGCCGATTTATACTCGTTGTTATCATATATCTTCTGATTATAATGCCAACCGCCAATACAAGTATCTACCTGCCAATTAAAGGTTTCTATATTATTGCTTACTCCACGTTCAATATCCCACACCACGCACTGTCTTTGTACTTCATCCAATTCCTTTGTATTTACTATGGCCTGCATTTTACCGCCATTTCGCTTGAGGCTCGTATTATAAAAGTGAGCGATTATTTCTAATCCTACATCACTGATATAATTGAATGGAAGAACGTTATCATCAAAATAAATAAGGTCAGGATTGTAATCGTTGATTAATTGAATCAATCTATTACGGTACTTACGTAAATGAGCATCGGTGGGTTTATTGGCACCTGTGTTCCATTTCCAATGTTTGTAACTCCCTTTATTTTTGGGGTCATCAACACTCAATGGATGATTTTGAACATATAATTCTTGCGGATCTAAGCCATCCCACCATAAGCCTTTTCCATCTTTTGCAGTCATATTCCCATCATAAGGAATATTGGCAAATTCGCCTTTTTTATCTGCCCCTTGAGCAGTTTCGTACCATGTCCAAGCATGAGAGGCATGAACGCTGACACCAAAGTGTAAACCATGTTTACGGGCTGCTTGTTCCCAACCTTTAATCAAATCTTTCTTAGGCCCTATTTTAGTGCTATTCCATGTATGATGTTTGCTTTTAAAGTTGTCGAAATTATCATGGTGGTTAGCTAATGCTACAAAATATTTCGCACCCGCTTTTTTGTAAAGTGCTACCAATGCCTCTGGATCCCATTTATCGGCTTTCCATTCATTGATTACATCTTTAAATCCGAATTTTGAGGGATGCCCATACTTTTTGATATGCCATTTGTAAGCATCACTTCCTTCCTGATACATTCTTCTTGCATACCAATCACCCCATGCAGGTTCGCATTGCGGGCCCCAATGTGCCCACATACCAAACTTTGCATTCTTAAACCAATCGGGGGTTTGATATTGTTTAAACGATTCCCAACTTGGGGAAAATTTTCCCGTTAATATTTTCTCATCTTGAGGTGGTAAGCTTGATAACAAATTAGCAGTTGCATTCTTTGAAATAGACCATGCTGGCACCGACAACGCAAGATTCTTGATAAGTTCTCTCCTATTCATTTTTATTAATTTAGTTTTATTATATCGTATTTCTTTTCATAATTTCAAACCTATTGTTCACTTATTTACTATTGCTTTTAAATGGAATGACAATTACTTTGGCATAAGAGCCATTTTCAAAACCACCTGTGCCATCCATGGTTGAAAAAAATAAATATGCGGGTTTATTATTTTCGAACATGATAAATGGTCTTTCTAATTGACCCATAAGTTGTTTGGTTCCATCATTCCATTCAAGTGCTTTAGACCATGCTTTAGGGTTCTTATCTAATTTCCAATTAATACCATCTTTAGAATGAGACAGAACTCCAGCCCCTCTTTCTCCGGTAAACCTTGCTACCTGATCTTTGAAAATAACATGATAGCCAACATTGTCTTTCCAAAGAAAAGGGTCTTCCTGTTCGCCCCAATCTTCATAATTAAAGACAGGCTTTTTATTGTTTGCCACCACATACGGCCCTAATATGTTTTTTGCAAAGGCAACACCTAATGACATACCACTATGAACATTTCCCAAATGAGAGCGTCCTTTAAACATCAATAAAACCGAACCATCCTCATGAATAACAGCCGTAGGATTGGAAGTTAGAAAGCTATAAAATGTATTAGGTTCTGTTGGCAATAATGGTTTATCGAATCTTTCCCATGGTCCATTAACATTGTTTGCCACTGCCAAGCCCACTCTCTTGTTACTTCTACCTACAATACACCATTTGCTTTTTAAATCAAACGCTTTAGCAGTAGGTTCTTCAAAAGGATGCGTAGAACCCGTGTAGAACATATAATATTTCCCCTTGTGTTTAAATACTTGCGGATTAAAAGTGGAACGACCATCCCAATATTGTGCACCTCTTGCTGTAAATATTGTACTTACAAATTGATAGGGCCCATCTGCCTTATCAGCTACACAATGAATAATTTCGGAAGTAGCCATCCATGCAGGATGCATCAATAAACTATCAGGCCACCGACTACAATACAAATGATATTTGCCATCCTCGCCTTTAACAGCACAACCGTCCCAAATCCAATAGCCTTTCATACTGAAACCACTACCCTTTATAGCTTTACCTATATTTTTGAAAATGGGATTATTAGTAGTGGCTTTTAAAGACAGTAAACTATCAACATTATACCCCACTTTTTTGGTTTGTGTTTCCAACCCTGCGTTTTGTGCAATAGAAAACTGACTAATTGTCAAGAATAGAAATCCTAAAAAAATCTTCACCATAAAATAATTATTTAAGTTTTATTTTTTTATCATTATTTACTAAAAGCTAAAGTCAAAATATTTCATTTCATAAAACTTTTATTTGTATTTAACTCTATATCTTTTTTACCGCTCTCCTACTGTGTAATAATTTCATTTTATTTCACTTTAATTCTACTTTGATATATTTAAGTTTAACCATTCCAACTAATCTGCATCAATAAACACTAGTAAAAAGCTGCCTACACGATAAACAGAGTGCCCTGATTTAAAAATCACCCCCTTCTGTTGATGCCCAAAGTACCCTGATTTAAAAATCAGCCCTCTCTGTTAATGACCAAAGTGCCCTGATTTAAAAATCAGCCCCCTCTGTTGATGATCAAAGTGCCCTATATAATTTGTCAAAAGAGAACTCATCTTTATTTTTTTGATATTATAATTCTTTCTCCGCTATAGTTCACCACCCTTACTTTAGTGCTTTCATTAATTCCATTACCTATACCTTCAGTTACCCAAACAATATTGAAGACACGCTTTTTTAAAGCTCCAACATAATCACCTTGTTGCTTTTCAATTGTAATAGTTTGCAGTTTCTCGTTCCAAACAAAAGGAATAATAGTATAATTTCCTTTTTCATAATTGTAATTATCCCCTTCATCGCCATACAAATTAAATTTCCCATCCGCACCTGCATATACTCTTATTTCGAGTGTATCCATTGATTTCTCTGATGTATATTGTAAGAACTTTCCCATCGGCACAATGGAACCTGCTTTTACAAACAGCGGAATCTTTTCTAATGATGCCGCCGTCTTAATAGTTTGCCCGCCCTCAAAGCGTTTACCAGTCCAGAAGTCATACCATTGTACGGATTTAGGTAGATACACATTCCATTCCTTAACACTTGGTTGAGTAATAGGTGCTACAAGGAAAGATTTACCAAACATGTATTGATACGCTTGTGAAACGGCTGTTGTATCATGTTGAAAATCCATAATCATAGGCCGCATTAATGTAGTACCTTGATTTGAAATCATCCATGCATTAGAATATATATATGGTAGTAGCCTATACCTAAGATTAAGCATAGTATGCATATTGTTCATCACCTTATCACCATACATCCAAG
>CANCPA010000276.1 GCA_947379895.1 Chitinophagaceae bacterium
TAGGATGGTAAAGGAAAACTTTCAATCTGTTCCAGGTTCAACACATACAGTTAAGAAATAGAGGAATAAATAAACGTAGTTGAAAAATAAAACGAATAAAATGACATAATAACATCATAGACATATAACAATAACATTAGCGTTGCTAATTGTTTCTCTCAGGATAAAACTTCGACAATTTAATCATGTAGAAAGAAACAGTTTAGGGATGCGCCTGCAAAGGCGTGTCCTTTGCTGTTTTCAATTCTACATAGGCTCGTCGAAGTGCCTTTCCTGAAAAGAAATATAAAGCAGAGGTACACGCCCCTTTTTTTTAAGATAACTGCCAAGAAGTACCTGAGGCGTAAATTGCTTTTGGTAATGCCCACTATAAATTGGATTGGAAAAGAAAAGATAGTAAATCATCATTTAGACATTCCCTATCATACCCTTGATTTAAAATATACGTTTGATGCTGCCGATAGATTTGACAACTTTTTGAAAGTTGTCAAATCTTCTTCTGAAAACAAAATTATTCATGCCGATAACCTCCTTGCCCTAAAAAGTTTACTCCCCGAATATGAAGGACGCATCAAGTGTATCTATATTGACCCGCCTTATAATACAGGCAATGAAGGATGGGTGTATAATGACAATGTTAGCGACCCGAAACTAAAAAAGTGGTTAGGGCAGGTAGTAGGCAAAGAAGCTGAAGACCTTACAAGGCATGACAAATGGTTGTGTATGATGTATCCTCGATTAAAATTATTGCACAAGCTATTAGCTGAAGATGGCATTATATATATCAGTATTGATGATAATGAACAGTCAAATCTAAAGCAAATTATGGATGAACTTTTTGGAGTAAGTAATTTTCTTGCTACAATGTTTTGGAGGGGAATGCATACAGTAAGAAATTCATCTAAGGACTTTAATAAAAACACTGAATATGTAATTTGTTTTGCAAAAAACAAGTCAAAATTAATTTTAGAAAGTAACGCCAATTACTTCTTGAGAGTTGCTATGGATAAAGCCAAAGATTATAAACTTAATGATGAAGATGGAAATGGGTTCTACAAATTAGACCCCATTTATGCAAGAAATTATGCAACACCTTATGAGTTTACATTTAAGAACCAAATTAAATGGAATGCTCCAAGAGGTAGTTATCCTAGATATTCTATCGCAACTTTAACAAGTATGGATGAGAAAGGGCAAATCGTTTTTACAGGTAAAGAACCAAAAGCAAAAAGATATTTGAAAGATGTTCAACAAGGAGTGCCTCCTAGTACACTTCTAGAACCTTCGATTGTAGGATTTAATAAAGATGCAACATTATTGTTAAATGAAATATTTGGCGGTGAGAAAATGTTTGACCAACCTAAACCACCAACATTAATTGAGTTTATTTTGCAAATCCAAAGAAAAGTTGATACGAATGATTTTATTGTACTAGACAGTTTTGCAGGTAGTGGAACTACAGCCCATGCTATTCTAAACCTAAACAAGCAAGATGGAGGCAATAGGAAATTCATCTTAATAGAGCGTGAAGATTACGCCGAAACTGTTACTGCCGAAAGAGTGAAAAGGGTCATGCAAGGGTATGGTAATACTGAGGGTACAGGTGGTAGCTTTTCTTATTATACAATGGGCGAATCCTTGTTTGATACTGATGGTAACTTAAACGAAAGCTTATCTATTGAGAAAATAAGGAGATACATCTATTATACCGAAACTAAGCAATGGTTGTCTGAATCAGAATTGTCAGAGGGGAATTTGAAAGAGAAAGACAATGCAGCTTTTCTAGCTAAGTATAACGATACGGCTTACTACTTTAACTACGAAGCAGATAGGGCTACCACCCTGAATCATGACTTTTTAAGTACCATTAAAACAAAGGCAGAACAGTATATTATTTATGCAGACAAATGCTTACTTACCAAAGAGTTTATGAGCAAACATGCTATCATTTTCAAGAAAATACCACGAGACATAACGAAGTTCTAACCGCACAGATTTGACAACTTTTTAAAAGTTGTCAAATCTGTGCGGTAACTCAAAACTCATCATTCATAACAAATAACTAAAGAAGGTGGAATTAAAGAAATATCAACAAGAAGTAATTACAGACATTGAACGATTTCTAGATACTGTACAAGAAATTAAAGTGGTACATAGTGCCTTCCACCAATATTGGGCAAAGCATCCCAAAACACCCTTGCTTCCATTTGTGGGCAGAGCAATAGAGCCTTATAAGGACAATATAAAACGTGTGCCGCACGTTTGCGTTAAAGTACCAACAGCAGGTGGGAAAACCTTTATTGCTTGTAACGCACTTAAAACCATATTTGATGCATTCAACGATACTAAACCGAAGGCAGTAATGTGGTTAGTTCCTTCTATTACAATCTTAGACCAAACAATAAAGAACTTAAAAGACAATAGCCATCCTTATAGACAAAAGATAAATGCACACTTTGGTAATAAGGTAGAGATATTTGATAAGGCAACCTTGTTGCAGGGTAGTGGTTTCAATGCAACGTCGGTACAGGAACAACTTAGTATTATGGTGTTTAGCTTTGATAGTCTGCGAGCTAAAAACAAAGAAGATAGAAAGGTATTTCAAGAGAACGGCAATCTACAGTCCTTCGAAAATTTGATTGGTGAAGACGAAGAAATTACGCTTGGTGCAGTCATTAAATACCTCAATCCTTTAGTGGTGGTAGATGAAAGCCACAATGCAGAAAGCAACTTAAGCGTAGAGATGTTGACAGCTATAAACCCACGTTTCATTCTCGATTTAACAGCTACGCCTCGCAGAAATAGCAACATCATCAGTTTTGTTGATGCCATGGAACTAAAGAAAGACTTGATGGTGAAGCTTCCTGTAATTGTGTATAATCATCAGGACAAAACAGAAGTAGTAAATGCAGCATTACAATTGCAAAGAAAGCTGGAACTACAGGCGGTAGAAGATGAAAAGAAGGGCGGTAGATATATCCGCCCAATTGTATTGTTTCAGGCGCAACCCCGCAATGCAGATGATAATACCACGTTTGAGAAACTGAAAGAAAAGCTGATTGAACTAAAGATTCCTGCGGAGGAGATAAAGATAAAAACAGCCACTATCAATGAATTGAAGGAGTTTGATAATGCAGATAAATTTCCTAATGGACTGATGGATAAGAATTGCCCTGTTCGGTATATCATTACCATAAATGCTTTGAAAGAAGGATGGGATTGTCCTTTTGCCTATATCCTAGCTTCCTTAGCCGATAAGAACTCTGCGGTAGATGTGGAACAAATTCTAGGAAGGGTACTGCGTCAGCCTTATGTAACCAAACATGCTACACCTTTTCTCAATTATAGTTATGTAATGACTGCTTCGGCAAAATTTATGGACACTTTACAGAATATCGTAAAGGGACTGAATAAGGCTGGCTTTAGTGAAAAAGATTACAGACTGGCAGACGAAATCCAACTAGAAGAAGCTAGGAAACAAGCAGAAGCATTGGAACTGGATTTTACAGTTGGTACTTTACATGTTCCTAGTACAAGTTCATCTAGCGAAGCAGAAGATATTATTAGCGATATAGACACAACAAGAATTGCGGATTTAGGCAATACTGTAACAGATAGAACAGTAGAAACAATATTGCAACAAGCAACAATACAAAGCAATGAATTGGAAAGTAGAATTGAAGCAGCTAATAACAATAATCAGATTCTATTACCCACAGAACTTAGCGATATGGTAAAAACATACAACATAAAGGAAGTATTTAAAGAAGTGGCATCAAAGATTGTATTGCCCAAGTTTTATGTACAGGTTCCATCATTAGACCTGTTTGGCTCTTCTGCAACAGAAATACCTTTAGACAAAGAGAGTTTGTTGGAAGATTTTATTTTGAGCAAGGCAGACCGTAATATTTCATTCGAGAATGTGGCATCTGAATTATATAAGGTTGATTTGGATGATACCAAACAAGACCATACCCCTACCTTTTTAAAGATTGACGGTACAGTAAGGGAAAAGGTACTTGCTTATATTCTTGACCCAACAAAGAAGGATAATAGGATAAAGAACCTATCAAAAAGGATAATGGATTTAATAGGGAACATGTACCCTATTGATGATCGAGAAATAGAAAAATATGTTGTAGCCATCCTTTCAGACTTTAGTGATGAACAGTTTTCCGACCTTGCCAATAATGAGTATAGTTATGTAAAGAAGATTAAGGATAAAATTAATTCATTGACAGAAGCAAAAGCAGAAAAGGTATTTAAGGATATGCTTGATATTGACAAGATATTCATCAAACCTTCCTATAGTTTATTACCACAAATAGCTCCTGGAGAGACATCAAAGGATATAGCTAAATCATTATACGAGAAAGAAGGCAGCATGAATGGATTTGAAGAAAGGGTAATAAATGATATTGCCAATCTAGAAAACATCCAATTTTGGACAAGGAACACAGATAAAAAAGGAATTGGTTTTTGTATTAATGGGTTCATTAATCATTATCCAGATTTTATCGTTCAAACAAAAAGTGGAAAGACAATTATAGTTGAATCAAAAGGGGATGATAGGGATAATAGTGATAGTGAAATGAAGATTCGACTTGGTACAGCATGGGCAAATAAGGCAGGGAGTAACTTTAAGTATTTTATGGTATTTGACAAAAGAGAAGTTATAGGTGCTTATAAGCTAGATGAGTTTATTAAGTTGATACAACAGATATAAGTCACAACTAGCACAGGAATAATTTAGTCTTTAAGTTAGACTTCAAAAAGCAGGGTTCTAGTTCATTACTCCCGTTATGGACTTTTCTTTACTTAACTAAATAATAAATGTAATTTGTGTATGTAGTATTCCCCTCTTACAAATTCCTATTCAAAATGAGGAAGTATAAAGCGAAATAAATAGTTTGGTAGATAAGAATATTAAAAAAATGAATGAAAGTACCCTTGATTTGGAAACAGAAAAAGATGAATTGATATGTAAATTACATGACTTGTCTCTCGAAGAGTTAGAAATAAAATAAGAGGGTTTCAAAATAATGTATGAATTCGCATGAAATTGAATGCATTTTTACCCAAATAAGAAAAAACTAAAATAAACACAATTTAATAATCCACACATTTATACGTTAGTTTTACAAAATGAAGCACATTATAGAAGCACATCGCTATTTGGAAAATGCTAAAGAAATGTTGCGAGACAAAGCGCAAAAAGAGGACGGTTATTACAAAGACAAAAAGTATGTAAAACTTGCTGGTCATGCTGCCTATTCTGGTATTTTGGTTGCTCTTGATGGTTATTTTGGCATTAAGAAAAAAGGAAGGAAAAATGTTGATTGGTATCAAAATGAGATAGCCAAATTAGATAAAAAAGTATTGAATGCATTTAATACAGCCTATGAAGTGTTGCATTTGTCAATGGGGTATGATGGCATGCCAAGTGTAAAAGTATCTACTGCAGGATTTGA
>CANCPA010000277.1 GCA_947379895.1 Chitinophagaceae bacterium
ATGAAAATAATTCTATTTGTTTTCTTTAGTGACTTTAATATTAAATGATTAATATCGAATGGTAATAACGTTTGTACATCGATGATTTCGCAACTAATACCCTCTCTTTCTAATCGCTCAACGGCATCATATATAATACGTAAAGTAGAACCATAAGAAACAATCGAAATATCAGTACCTTCTTTAATAATTTCCGGTATTCCTAGTGGTACCGTTAGATCCAAAAGATTGGCAGGCATTTTTTCTTTTAACCTATATCCATTCAAGCACTCCACTACAATTGCAGGATCATTTCCCTTTAATAAAGTATTATACATACCAACTGCCTGAACCATATTTCTTGGTACACAAACGTGCATTCCCCTTAGAGAATTTATGATCATTCCCATTGGACTGCCACTATGCCAAATACCTTCTAACCTGTGACCACGAGTACGTATGATTACCGGACAACTTTGCTGACCATATGTTCTAAAGTGAAGTGTTGCAACATCGTCTGTAAGTGGTTGAAGTCCATAGACTAAATAATCAAGGTATTGAATTTCTGCGATAGGTCTTAAACCTCTTAGTGCCATTCCAATTGCTTGTCCTACAATAGTTAATTCACGTATTCCCGTATCAAAAATCCGGTTTTCGCCATGCTTTTGTTGAAGACCAGCAAATCCTTGATTTACATCTCCAATCATACCAACATCCTCACCAAACGCAAACACGAGTGGATTATTAGTAAATAGTATATCGAAATATTTATTTAGTATCTCGTACCCATTAAATTGTGGAGCATCAAAAGGAATTAATGGTTTTACAACCTCAATTTTATGTATGCTCTTAGGGCCTTCATTGTATAATAATGAATTATATAGTTTCTTATTTGTTTGTAATAAATACTGATAGTATTGTTTTACAGGTTCGATTGTAGGTGAATTTGGAGCAGCATCAATTGCTAATGCCAAAGTGCGCATTATATGACGACGGAAATGTTCCGGGTTTTGTTGTAAAGAATTACATAGTTTATTCAGAGTATTGCTTATTTCAATATCACTGACAACTATTGACTGAATTAATGTAATTACTTTTTCCTGTTGCTGTTTTAAAGGCAACAAATAATTCTCCCATGCTCTGTCTTTACAATCTCTTGCTAAAATTTTAGCCTCTTGTTCAAACCCTAATAATTCCTCTTCACTTCCAATAGCCGTTTCTAGTATCCATTCCCTCATCTTTTTGATACAATCCCAATCCCGTTCCCACTGCAAACGTTCAGGCTTCTTGTATCGTTCATGACTTCCACTTGTGCTATGTCCTTGAGGTTGTGTAACTTCTTCTACATGAAATAATACCGGAGTATGCGTTTCTCTTGCTTTTTGAATTCCCTCTTCAAACACTTCGCACATTCCAGGATAATCCCATGCCTTTACCTTATATATATGTATGCCATTTGTGCCATCAATTTTTTGAAAGCCTTTGAGTGCAGCAGAAATAGAACCCTTTGTAGTTTGTTGCGACTTAGGGACAGATATTCCATAACCATCATCCCAAACAAAAATGGCCAAAGGAACTTGCATGACACCTGCTGCATTAATTGCCTCTAGAAAATGTCCTTCACTAGTACTTGCATCTCCAATTGTACAAAAACAAACTTCATTGCCATTATGGCTGAGATTATCATATCGTCTAAGATGCGGCGAACTCCTAAAGCATTTCGAAGCAAAGGCTAGTCCAACAGCACGTGGCATCTGAGATGCTGTGGGAGCCATATCTGAAGTAATGTTTTTACGATTAGCTAAGTCGAGCCAATTACCGTTTTCATCAACATTACGAGTCGCAAAATGAGAAACCATTTGTCTACCCGCACTGAAAGGATCATTCTTAATATCAGGATCCGCGTATAACTGTGCAAAAAACTGATCACCACTAGCTAATCCTGAAGCAAACATAAAAGTTTGATCACGATAATAGCCTGCCCGAAAGTCACCGGGTTTAAAGAATTTTGCCATTGCTATCTGTGCTAATTCTTTACCATCTCCAAAAATTCCGAACTTAGCTTTACCGGTAAGTACTTCCCTTCTGCCTAAGAGACTTACTTCACGACTGAAAATAGCCATCCTGTAATCATGAAGCACTTCATTTCTGAAGCCATCGTAGGAAAGCATATCGTCTTTGTATGACAGATTTAAAGATTGTTCCATGTCGCAAAAATAGTTAAGTAATTGTATAAAGTGGAATAGTTTTATATAATGTTAAAACTTGTACTTTTTGTAAAGAAACGGATATAAATTTTACTAAAGTTGCGCTGTAGAAAAAAATTGGCAGGATATTTAGTAAATTGAAAGAATAAAAAGATATTTTTACGACCTAAAATTAAGAAAATGAAAAAGTTGACTATTTTAATGAGCGTTTTATTCGCTTTAACTACAGTTTCAAAGGCTCAAATTACTACTACAACAACTCCTGGAGTAATTAATGCAAAGCCTGACATTGACAAAGTGTTGCAATTTACAAATGCTGATTACAATTTTGGCAAGATTGTATTTGGAAAACCGACAGAATATCAGGTTACAGTAAAAAATATTAGTGCAGACTCTGTCACTTTGGATAATGTACAAGCAGGATGCGGCTGTACAACACCTAAGGGTTATACTAAAGGAGAAAAGATTGCACCAGGAAAATCAAAAGTTGTTACTCTTGGTTTTAATGGAGGAACAAATGGTGCTTTTACCAAATTTGTTACTTTTTTCTTTGGAGGTGGCTTACAAAAACAAGTTTCATTTCATGGAGAAACTTACAAACCTGCAGAACAACCTGCACCTGCTAACGATGCTACTCAAAAATTAAAGAATCCATCAAATTAAGCATACTGTTATACTCATTTTACTATAAGTTATAGGTTATACTAACAGTATTAAATTATAGGTTTGGAGCAGAAATTGAATAAAAAGTTTCTGCTTCCTTATTTTACTTAATAAATTAATTTACATGAAAAAGATTTTAGTAGCATTTACAATATTGTTTTGTATGGCGGCAAATGCTCAAAGTGATATCGAATTTAACAAATTGAAACATAGTTTTGGGAAAATAAAACAAAACAAGCCTGTTTCCTATTCGTTTTCTTTTACTAACAATGGTACAAAAGCATTGATAGTAGAAAGTGCTTTAGCAGGGTGTGGTTGTACTACTCCCGAATATCCTAAGGAACCAATCGTTAAAGGGAAAAAAGCAGAAATTAAGGTAACATACAATGCTGCCACATTAGGAGAATTTAAAAAGGATGTAACTGTAAAGTTTGCAAATCATCCTGAACCAATTATCCTGATAATAGATGGAGAGGTTTTGGACGGCAAAGGAAGTACAAAGGGCGCAAAAACAAAGGCTGAATAATAAAGTCCTGGTAGATTAGCCTATTACATTGTGATTAAACTTTACTTCCTTAAAACCTTATTAGAACTATTTTGCGCAGATTTGAATACAATTGAATTCAACTATTTTTACTACATTAGCTTAAAGTAATTTTAATTTCATTCCCAAAAAAGAAGACGAATGCAGACTCGTCTTCTTTTTGCTTACTTGTAATATCAAAATCGACATAAACGCTATAAGTTAATAATAGAGAGAAATATTTTTCGTTTATATCTTATAATCACATTACCTTTCCAAACTTAAATAAATAATATCATGGCTTACTTAGGATTTTTCTGGATAATATTGTTTGTCCTTATTATTTTCAACAGTTTCGTGACTGTGAATCAAGGAACAATTGCAGTGCTCACTATGTTCGGTAAATATCAACGTATCCTTCTTCCAGGATTACGATTTAAATTACCACTTATTGAACAGATTTACAAAAGAATAAGCATTCAAAACAGAAGTGTGGAACTTGAGTTCCAAGCTGTAACAATCGATCAGGCAAACGTATATTTCAAGAGTATGCTTTTGTACTCAGTACAAAATGCAGATGAAGAAACAGTAAAAAAAGTTGCCTTCAAATTTATTAGTGATAAAGATTTAATGCAAGCATTAATAAGAACAGTAGAAGGTTCAATTAGGGCATTTGTTGCTACAAAAAAACAAGCAGAAATTTTAACTGCTCGTAGGGAAATTGTAGATTTTGTAAAAGAACAAATTGACATTTCATTGGAAGAATGGGGTTATCATTTGCAAGACTTGCAGATAAACGACATCACATTCGATCAAGCTGTAATGGACAGTATGAGTAAGGTAGTGGCTAGTAATAATTTGAAAGCAGCTGCCGAAAATGAAGGACAAGCTCTTTTAATTACGAAAACAAAAGCTGCACAAGCAGAAGGTAATGCCATTAAAATTTCGGCAGAAGCTGAGAAAGAAGCAGCTAGACTTCGAGGACAAGGTGTTGCTCTTTTTAGAGAAGAAGTAGCAAGAGGAATGAGTCAGGCAGCTGAACAAATGAAAGAAGCAAATCTTGATACAAATGTGATTCTATTCAGTATGTGGACAGAAGCGATTAAAAACTTTGCGGAAGTTGGTAAAGGCAATGTAATATTTCTTGATGGTAGTGCCGAAGGAATGGATAAAACAATGAAACAAATCATTGGAATGATGAAAATGAAGGAAAGAGATTTGGACATTTCCACTTCTAAGAAATAATTTATTTCTTCTTATAAAAGTGATTATTTCAAATAAAAATAGAATAGCCCGAATATTATTTCAGATGTTCGGGCTATTTTTATATCATCCTAAATGTAAAAGTAAAAGACAATTCGTGATTCGATTTTAAATCTATCCCCGTTAAATGCCAAAATCCTAATACCTCAACTTATTACTTATTACTTACTCCTTAATGTTTAAAATGCCTCAATTCAGTAATGACCATTGCCAAGTTGTTTTGAACAGTATATTCGATGCTATCCTTATCTCTGATAGAACCTCCCGGCTGAATGAAGGCTTCAATTCCTACTTGATGTGCCATTTGTACACAATCGTTGAATGGAAAGAATGCATCACTCGCTAATACAGCCCCCTTCAAATCAAATTTAAATTGACCCGCTTTCTCAATAGACTGACGCAAAGAATCGACTCTACTCGTTTGTCCGCAGCCTTTTCCTACCAATTGTTTGTCTTTAATCAAAGCAATCGCATTACTCTTCAGGTGCTTACAGATGATATTTGCAAATACTAGGTTTGCTTTTTCATCGGCGGTCGTTTCTCTCCCTCCCACTTCTTTCCAAGTTGCAAAGTTGCCATTATCTTGTTCTTGAAACAGGGTGCCACCTAACAAGGATTTAAATTGTCCCATAGTTATATTATTGTTTCCATCGGCTTTTAAAGCCAATAAAATTCTATTTTTCTTACTCTTTAATACTGCTAATGCATCTTCTGCAAAGGCGGGTGCTACTAATACTTCAAAGAATATTTCATTGATTGCCTCGGCTGTAGCTTTGTCAATTGTTTGATTACTAACCAATACGCCACCAAAAGCACTTTCAGGGTCTCCCGCAAG
>CANCPA010000278.1 GCA_947379895.1 Chitinophagaceae bacterium
GACATGGTCTAGTGGTGCATGGCAAGTATGTACAACTGCGGGAAGTTGGTCAGGTGCAACAAACACTTCTACGCCTCCTACGTCTTTAACAAACGTTTGGATTCTTACGGGTCAAACTGTAATTTGTTCTTCTCCGGTTTCCTGTGCCAGCTTATTTCTTTATGGTACACTGAATGATGGTGGGAATGAAATTAAGGTCTCTGGTAATGTAATTGGAAATGGAACAATTCAAGGAATAGGAAGACTAAATGTTAGTTATGTGACTTCTCAACTAGCTCCTTCCATTACAAATGCTACAACAACTATTACTTTATCGAGTATTAATCCTAGTGTTGTTGTAGGTCAATTCATTACAGGAAAAGGTATTAAAACTGGTACAAAAGTTACTTCTATTAGTGGCACAACCATAACAATCTCTAATGCTACAACCGCAGCAAATACAAATGTTACTTTGTTTTTCTCTAATACAGGGCATGTACTTGGAATGAATGGAGGAAACATAACAGTTAGTAATCTAATGAAATCTAGTGCAGGTGCTTTAAATCTTTCAGGCAACTTAAATATTGTTGGTGATTTGGTGCTTACACCCTCAATTGCTGCTACTGCTTCAGGAACTGCAATAATGGATAGTGGGTACAATATTAATGTAAGTGGAAACCTATTTAACCTTTCCGGTAACAGGGCTGATGTTAGAGGCGTTTCTACTGAAGGATGGTTAACCTTGACTGGTCAAACAACTTCTTCTGGATTAATATCTTTTGGTACAGTCGCTGCTGGAAATACTAGTGGTTATGCTGTTGGGGATACGCTTTCTATTAATGGAGGGATTTATTCTATTCCAGCCTTAGCAGTTGTAACAACTGTAACATCAGGGGCTGTTACAAATATTTCTTTGATTGATGTGGGTACGTCCTATACCCTTGCACCGTCAGGTTTTTCAGCTAAGAGTGGTAAGGGTACCGGTTCTGGAACTTTGACAAATGCGATTGTAGCAAATACTCAGGCAACAAAATATTTGGCTACAGGATTCTATTATGTACGCAAAATGTCTTTAGCTAGTACTGTTACCAACAATAATCTCGTTCATAATACAGGTGCTACCTTACAAGTGATGGATACATTACTATTTACAGCATCAAACAGTACAGGTACATATACACTCTCCACAAATGCAGGTTTATATTTGGGAGGAGCGTTATGGAATACCAATGTCGCCACAGCAGGTGCTTTGATAATGGCTCCAACCAATTATATTAGGGGGGGGAGTAGTTTAGCAAATGCTGTAGGAAACGTTGCATTTACCTCTTATACCACACAAGCCCCAATTTATTTTGACCCTAATGCAAACTTTATTTCTAAACTACAGCAATTAGGTGAAAACTCTGGTACGATTCATTTAGCAAGTAGTGTCGTAGTTAAAGATTTGGTCGCACCTAAAGGTGGTTCTATCGTAGTGGATAGTGCTGCAACTCTAACTATTCCTGCCACCGTTACCTCTATTATTGGAACAACTAGTGGAGTATCTACAGGCGTTCCCGGTACAATTAATGGAAGTGCGAAAGGTTCTAAAATAATTCTTACTGGTACGGTTGTCTTGCCTGTAGGATTATTTAATCCTCCTTCAATTAGTAATTTGGCAGTTATTAATAAAATTACTGCTACTCTCAAACAATCTGCTACGATTACAGATAGCTTATTTATAGATTCCTTGAGTTCCTTGAAGATAGATACTGGATTTACCGCTACTGTTTCTGCACCAACTTCTGGCAAAGGTTCTTTAAATGCCGGTTTAGGAAGTGTGATAATGAATGGAGTGAACAATCAGACAATTAATATTATTTCAGCAGGAAATTTAACAATCAATAATGCTGCAGGTGTAACTGCAAGTCCTGCTGTTTCTGGTTTATTGACGTTAACAAATGGTGATTTGTCCGATTATTCAAATGTTAGTACAAATGCCAATGTTTTATTTAATGGCTCTTCTCCTCAAATAGCTAATAGTAGTTTGGGAACTATTAATAATCTCACCATTAATAATGCAGCAGGAGTGACATTGAATAGTTCGCCTACCGTAAATGCTACCTTAAGTATTACTTCCGGAAAATTATTTGTTGGTGATAAGACATTGAAATTGGGTACTAATGCAAATATTTTTCAAGCGAATGCTGCATCCAATTATATTGTAATCAATGGAAAAGGAAATGTGAAACGTACTGTTGCAGGTGGTGTAAACACATTATTCCCAATTGGTACTGTCAATACTTATAATCCAGTTGTTTTGACACCTACTGCTGCTACCGACTTGTATGCAAGTGTTGTAGAAGGCAATACCCCTGCATTTACTACCATTAATGGAACGCTTGATTCTAATAAAACTTTAAAGCGTACATGGATTATTACCCCTACAGTACCTTCTGCTACTGATATTAGTTTGGGTTATAATGGTGTAACCGATGCAAATGCCCAATTTGATAATAATGCAACCGATGTGGCACTATTACACAATGCAGGAACTTGGGAATATGCACAACACGTTATGCCTAGTCTTGGAATAGGGACTAATAAGGTTGCCACCTTTACAGGAATTACTTCATTATCAAATTTTACTATTGCTAATCCAGGAAACGGTGCTGTCTATATCAACGGAGTATTGCCTAAGGCAAATGATGAATACCGAACTGTCAAGTCGGGCAATTGGGATGATATTTCCACTTGGGAAGTTTTGAATGCCACAACCCTTTACTGGCAAAGTGCAGGTACAATCCCGGGCGAAACCAATAAGGCAACAATCCGTTCGGGACATACTATAATCCTTGCATCACAAGCAGGTATTGGTGTTCTGACCATTGACAGCGGTGCCGAATTGCAATCAAGGGTAAGTGCTTATACATCAACACCTATCCAATTATTAGTGGGTAAAGCAACTGCTATATTTACCAACAACGGATTGTTTGGTGCACCAATTGGTAGTGCGAACAATGTTGGAGGTGATGGAATTAGTATCATATTAGATTCTAGTTGTACTAATTTCTCTTTAACAGGTTCGGGTAATACTGGAATTGGTAGCCTTTTTGCAATAGCTAGCACAAATAATCTAACTGCCATTATCGACCAAAATGTACAATTCCGGTTTTCTTCTGCAAATGTCAAGAAAACGGCCTTGTCATTGTTAGACCCTAGCGATGTGACAAGTAAAGGTTCTAGAACTTTAATCTTAAATGCAGGGAAAACGATTTCATTCCTCGATTCAAATGCCTGTTTCCATAGTGCTGCTTTCAACAACAAGACAGGTGTGTTTTCTGCACAACAAGGGGATATCACCTATGATATTCAAGGTACGCTTGATACGAAAGGTGGCAATATTTATTTAAGTTCAAGTAATAATGTCGCTTCCTCTTTACAGAAATTGAAATTGAATATTGGAGCAAATGCAAAAGTGATTGTAGCGGGTGACTTTAATGTGTATAAATCCCAAAAATCACAATCTGTTTATACTTATGTAGAAGATGGTGGATTAATAGATGCTTCCGGGGCAATTACTAGTTCCAATGATTTTGGTTTATCTCGCAATGCAATTGCAACAGCTTCTTTAGCCAACATTAATAACAATGCTACGGTTAATGTCAGTACCGCAAATGGTGGTTATTACACTTCGGTACCAACAGTTTCAGTTACAGGCATTAGCACTGGTACAGGTTTGACTGCTACTGCTGTTTTGACCGGAACTGCTGTAACAAGCGTTGTGTTTAGTGGTAGTAATGGTGCTTATACAGGTACTCCAATCGTTAGTATTTCGCCAAGTCCTGTCGGTGATTTATCTTGGATTGTGATGGGGGGTATCAATGCATCTTATAAAAGGTATGTGACAAATACTGCAGAAGTATTCAATCTAGCAGTTCCTCCTATATCAGAGGATTATTCTACCATTAAAGGTAATCCGGTTAAGATTATGTTCCAACCATCTTTTGCCAACGATGTATATACGGTAGGTGTTGCAAAAGGGATTTCACCTGCCCCAATTACTTTTTCAAAAGATTATGCGTTAAACCGTACATGGAAAGTGCAGCCTACTAACTTGAGAACGGGTTTTGATTTTTCTACATTCGTTACTTTTGGATTCACTTCTGGTGCGGAAGATGCTAACACAATCTTTTCCCCAACATACCCTTCATACACATATTCTAATACAACAGAAATAGCTTCTTACACAGTGCCTCTCGGAGCAACTGATTTGGTAATGTACAGGGATTTTACAAAGTCTTGGGCTTTGTTATCTGGATATTTTAATACAAGTACACCTTCTGTTGGCAACTTTGGTACAACATGGCAAATGCCTTCTCAATTGGGGTCTAGTACTTACCCAACTGGATTTATGATCAATAACTTTTTTCCGCCGTATTTATTTATACTTAAAAACACAGCATCTAAAGTTATTTGCCCGTAATCTAAAAAATGAATTTTAAAACAAAAAAAAATAAGTTATATGAAACATGAATACAGTTTGAAGTTAAAGCTATTCTTTTTTGCAGCTTTCATTATGCTCTCACCCAAAATATTTGCACAGGTAGAAACCGCTGGCAGTGTTGTATGGCAGTATTCAATTGATATAAAATATGCAGTAGGAAGTTCTCAGGGCGTACCTCGGGCCTACCTATGGGTGCCACCAAACTGCACTAGATTGCGTGGTGTAGTATTGGGGCAAAACAACATGATGGAGTTTTCCATATTGGAAAACCCTTCCTTTAGGGATTCCATGGCATCAATCAATTTTGGAATAATATGGGTTTCACCACGCTGGGACTTCATTTATGATTCTCAAGAAGGTGCTAAAGAAATTTATTTGCAAATGATGAACGACTTGGCAACAACTTCTGGATTTAAGGAACTATACTATGTTCCAGTTGTTCCTATTGGTCACTCGGCATTTGCGAACTTTCCTTTCGCTTTTCTTGTTGGTACACCCGAAAGGGCACTATGCGGCCTTTCAAACGATGGTGTTTTTCCATATAATAGCCAGCCTGAAATAAACAATGTATGTGGAAGAACGATTGACTTTATTCCCATGCTAACAATTATCCCAGAGCAGGAAGGGGGGGGGCAATGGAACAGCAGTTACAATGCTTTTTATAGACGTGCAAACCATCCCTTTACTCCTATGACACATTTACCAGCAAGTGGTGAATGGCATTTTGCAACTACACAAAGGAGGACAGATTTCGAGGCGTATTATATAAAGAAAATAGCTGCCATTAGATTAATTAAAGATGCTACAGATACCTCTTTAGCCGTACTTAAACCTATTGACCCTACTACTACAGGTTGGTTGTATGACAGGTGGAGGGTAAACATGAAACCTAGGTATGCTGCTGCACCCGTACAATCATATAAGGGTAAAAAGTCCATCATTGGCTCATTAGCAGAAGAAAACTTTTGGTGTGTAGATGGTGAAATGGC
>CANCPA010000279.1 GCA_947379895.1 Chitinophagaceae bacterium
AACGAATGGTATCGGTCAAGCTTTCATAGATGCTGAAACCTGTCATTGAGGGTGGAATAAACGGCAGATTTGTTAATCCTCAAGATACCCGGGGTAATATGTTGTTGCGTGCAGGTATAAGGTAGCACATGAACGTGGGAGACCCTAACGATTCTGACGTCAACAGAAGTCGAGGGAGTCGGATATGCTCGTAGTAGCGATTGAGCCACGGAAAGGTAAAAGCGTGGTGAGCGAAGGGGCATTACTACATATCAGGTTTACACGGGGAAATTGTTCAACATGATTGATGTGTTCATCTGGAAGTGTTGGGGCAAACATCAAAGATGGATGCTAAATTCGATATGCCTTAGAATGTAAACTATATCAGAAAGTCAAGCTATAGGAGTAATCAGACAATCGTGGGCGATGCAGACACATAACCCTAATAAGCGTAAACTGAGTACCCTAAGTGAAATCTAATGACGAAGTATGTAGGAAAGCCGTATGCGGGAAAACCGCACGTACGGATTGACGAGGGGGTAGGTAAAGACATTTGTCTTTACCGCCCTACTCTACTGGTAGCCTTTTTTATTTTCTAAAAGTTATATAACCAGAAACATGAATTCTTTCATTGCTCACTTTGTGTTGAGAAAAATAGGGCAATATTCTGTTCAGAAATATATATCCTGTTATGATTAATTTCAGTAGATTTTGTTCTTATACTTCTTTCTTCTTTTAATATTATGAATAGGAATATTTTATCTATAGTTTGTCTTGTCATCTTCCTTTTCCCATTGCGGATAAAAACCATTGCACAAGCGAATGTTTCACAATACAATGAAGTTTGGAATACTCCAAGTGACAACTCTTTTGGTTCAATGCCTTTAGGAAATGGAGATGTGGGACTGAACGTTTGGATGGAAAAGAATGGTGACTTATTGTTCTATATCAGTAAGGTGAATGCTTATGATGCGAATCATATATTGCCTAAATTGGGTAAGATTAGGGTTAGTATGCAGCCTGCAATTAATACCAAGACTTTCAAACAAACCCTCAACTTAATAGATGCATCAGTAATAATAGAAGTGGCAGATGTTTCCCTGAAAGTGTGGGTGGATGCCAATAATCCAATTATTAATGTGGAATCAAAAAGCAAGACTTCAAGAACCGTTTCAATTGCCCTCGAACCTTTGCGTAAGTTGAAACCCTTTTCTGATAGTCTGCCTTTAAAGGGAACTGTAGGGGTTGTATTTAATGAAATAAATAAATTGGTTTGGTGTTACAGAAACCTTTCGAGTGCATGGGCTAATAACTTTAAGAGTCAGAACACACCCGAAATGGTGGCTAAAACACAAGACCCAATCCTTTATCGTACATCGGGCTGTGTGCTAGATGCAGCGGGTTTTGTGAATGAAAGTACTACTGTTCTTCATTCAAAGGAAGCTGTCAGCAGTTTTGATTGTCGTATAAAAGTAAATTCTTCGCAACCTCTCACACTTTATAAATGGTTGGAAGATGCTAAACTGTCGATAGTTTCTGAATGGGATAAACACAAATTCTATTGGGAATCTTTCTGGAAAAGAAGTTATATAAATATTACTACTGATACAAAAGGCAATTTTAATTTAGACCAATGCAGATATACCCAATTTCAACAAGGGGCAAAAGCTTATGAAGGACATAAGGAAATTAATGCAGCAAAGAATGTATTTCAAATAAGTAAGCGATATGCTTTGGAACGTTTTTGTGAGGCGGCAGCAAGCAGGGGAGAAGTACCCCCTCCCTATAATGGTTCCATCTTTACGATGGATATGCCTGTTGGATTTAAGGGGTTTAAAGAATTACCTAAAGTAAAAGGAATCACTCCTGATGAACGAGATTGGGCTTTTCTTTCCTTCATGTGGCAAAATACCCGCCATCCATATTGGGCAATGGATACACGGGGCGATTATGAAACACTCAAGCCAGGAATGCAGTTTGTAAAGGATGGATTAGAAATTTGTAAAGACCATTGCAAGAAGAGTTTTGGGCATGAGGGTGCCTATATAATGGAGGCAAGTTGGTGGCATAATGTAGGTGTTTTTAATTGGAATAGGATGCCTCCACACCTTAAATACCATCAATTGGCAACCATAGAAACCCCTGCCATCATGTGCGAATATTATGAACATACCCATGATGCGACTTTTCTTAATGACGTACTTGTTCCTTGTGCCGAGGAGTTTTTGAAGTATTATGAGTTGCATTTTCCAAAAAGAAATAAGGAAGGCATCATGCAAATGGAGGGTGTGGGCACTGCTGAAACCTATCAGGGTGTAACCAATCCTTCTACCGAAATGGGGGGAATGAAATATGTCTTGAACAAGCTAATAACCTTTCCTATAGATGACGAACATCGCAAACATTTCTCTGCTTTATTACGTACAATGCCCATGCTACTTACCCATAAAGTAATGGGATTGGATTTGTTGGCTGTTGGTGAAAAGTATAATGCTGGAAGGGAAATCTGCGAGACCCCTGAGTTATATTCTGTCTATCCTTTTCGTCAGGCTTGGCTCGGTACACCCAATTTTTTAGCTATGGCGAGGCAATCTTTTCATGTAAGGAATATAAGTTTGGATGGTTCCGCTGATGGTCAAGCCGTAGAAACAGGCGGTTGGCAGGCATCGCCTGTTCAGGCTGCCTATCTTGGTTTACCGAAGGAGGCAGCAAGGTTGGTCAGCATTAATTTTAATGATGATTTCATCAATTGGCATGATAATGTTGACCCTTCAAAGCCATTTCCAAATCGTCCTAAAGCTCGTTTCCCTGCCTTTTGGGAATGTAAAATGGATGGTACACCCGACAATGACCATGGTGCTAATTCGACAAATGCACTGCAAAGTATGTTGCTGCAAAGTGATGGCAAAAAGATTTTTCTCTTACCTGCTTGGCCTGAAGATTGGAATGTTTCTTTTAAGATGCATGCTGCCAATAATACATTTATTGAATGTGTTTACAGGGATGGAAAGGTGCAGGATTTAAAGGTATTCCCCGAGGAAAGAAGCAAGGATATTGTGGATATGAGTAGTAAGAAACAACGGATTCGCAATCTTGTAGAAGTGGCTTTGTCTGACCATAATTATCTATTCGGACTTCCTCAAATGCTCGATGCTCAACCTATTGGTGGAAAGCAAACAGCAGATTGGTTGGCAAAATTCCAAGAAACAATTAAGGATTGTAAGACAGGCCCTTGGTCTAATAGTTTGTTCAAGGGAAATACAGCTTACATACATATATTGGATTGGCCAAAAGAAGGAGTACGATTATCAAATATTCCTTATCAATTAAAAAAATCAACGAGTATTTCTGGTTCTATTCAGGTGAAACAAGATAAGCAAGGAATTGTTTTAACAGGTAAACCTGATAGCTTGAATACCATCATTAAACTTGAGTTTAATAATTCTTTAGATTCATTCGTCAATTTAATTCCTTCAACTAATTCTTTCACTAAAGGTTTCCCATTAAATATTCAAAAAGATACAAGTGGTAAACTGATTGTATTAGAAAACTTTGAGGATACTAAAACAATCAAACGATTTGAAGTTGAAATAAATAATCCTAATCATTTGCGTGGACAATCTAATCCATTTGAAATACAGTCTTTACAAGCAGATGGCAATTGGAAAACAATATATAAAGGAGCCGTTTATGGGACTATTTGTAGTAAGGATATTGATGAAACCACTTCCAAATCCTTTCGATTATTGATAAATGCAACGGGTATTAAACGGTTCGACTTGTATTAAAACAGGATAGAAATTATGAATCAAAGTATAAGTTTTCAATCATATTCAAGCGGTCTCTATGGACCTATTCATAAAGTTTTCATTGCCCTTGTATTTATAGGTAGCATTGCTTTTGGAAAGGTGCAGGCTCAGTCTTTCGATTCACTTTCATTAAACTTCAAGCATCCTCCAATTAATGCAAGACCATGGGTTTATTGGTATGTCATGGATGGATATTTGAATAAAGAAGGGATTACAGCCGATTTGGAAGCGATGGCACGAGTAGGAATTGGAGGAGCTATTTTGTTAGAAGCTAATTTGAAATTCGAGGTAGGAAAGAATAAATTTATGAGTGAGGAATGGCGGGATTGCTTTCAACATGTCATTAAAGAAGCTGAAAGATTAAAAATTGAAATCACATTGGGTTCAGGACCCGGTTGGGCAGGAAGTGGAGGTCCTTGGATTAAGGCAGACCAATCAATGCTACAATTGATTTCTTCAAAAATAAATGTAAAAGGAAGGGTTGATACCATTTTCCCAAAGCCTGTGCCTGCTGAACCTTATTTTGGAATGGGTAGTTTAAATGAGCAAATGAAAATTGACCGAGCCAACTACTATAAGGATGTGTATGTTTTGGCATATCCCAAAGTTGATAGTATAACCCAAATTACTGATATAAAGGAAAAGGCACTCTATATTCGAGACCCTTATTCTTCAAGGAATGGTTCAAAGCCCTTACTCAAATTTTCGAAAGATGAAAGTAGCCTAAATACTAAAGGACTTGACCAATCAAAGATGATTGACATTTCAAAATTTATGCAACCTGATGGACATTTGGTTTGGAATGCCCCTGCGGGAGAATGGACTATTTATCATTTCGGAACTGCCACAACTGCTGCTAATACTCGTCCTGCACCCGTATCGGGCTATGGTTTTGAATGTAGTAAACTTGATACTTCCGCTTTGAATTACCATCTAGATAATTATATCAATCTGTTAATTAAGGATTCTGGAAAAAAGATAACTAAGGCAAAACGCTCTGTCGGTTGGAATATGATTCACATTGATAGTTGGGAAATGGGGGCACAAAATTGGAGTCACGCTTTTTCAACAGAGTTTAAAAAGAGAAGGGGCTATGCAATTGAACCCTATTTGCCTGTATATAGTGGAGCTGTTGTAGAAAATAAAAAAGTAAGCGAGCGGTTTTTATGGGATATGCGTTTGACTGCACAAGACCTTTTATTAGAAAATCATGCCTTACATCTACGGAATGTTGCTCATCAAAATGGATTTGGATTATCAATAGAACCGTATGATATGAATCCAACTTCCGACCTTGTCCTCGGTGCAATTGCTGATGTTCCTCAAGGTGAGTTTTGGACAGAAAAAGGATATAATAGTTCATTTAGTTGTATTGAAGCAAGTTCTATTGCCCACACAAATAACAAAGATATTGTAGCAGCCGAGTCATTTACTACTGGATGGGGCAGGACACCTTGGTTAAGAACACCCGCTAATTTGAAGAATCAGGCTGATTGGGCATTGGCAATTGGGATTAATCGCATAATTGTACACCGATATGCCTTTCAACCTTGGAAAGATAGATTTCCAGGAATGACAATGGGGCAATACGGCGTTCAATATGAACGTACACAAACTTGGTGGGACTTCTCAAATGAATGGCATGATTACCT
>CANCPA010000280.1 GCA_947379895.1 Chitinophagaceae bacterium
TGTATTATTTGCATTTGAAAAAGACCAACCATTTCCATAGACCGTGATACCCTCACCGGGAGCTGTTTGTCCTGCGATATAGATATTGGCAGAAACTATCATACGGGATTTTATCTTGATCACCCCGCCAATATCAAACACTACAATTCTATTTGGAGCACTGACGGCATCTCGCAACGACCCTGCACCTGCATCATTCAAGTTAGTTACATGATACACCGAACCCTTCCTACCACCAATCGCATATTTCCCAAAACCTTCAGCACCGGGGAAAGCCACTAATTGTGCAACAACTTCCTGATTAATAAAAACAGTAAGAAAGATTATAATCAAACAGCTGACAAGCGAGATAATCGTGCGTTTCATTTGAAATAATTAAATGAATGAAACCCTTTATTGGCTTTTATACTATAAAGGGCTTGAAATATGTTATTGTTTAAAAATCTTTGTACTGATTTTATTGTCACCATTTATGAACAGTAGTAAATAGTTGCCACAAGTCAATTTTGAAACATCAACCAAAGATTGAGTAGTATTTTCTTTTACTAATTGTTCTATTAACTTCTTCCCATCAGCTGCATAAATCTTAAATATTGCATTAGGTTTTGCCTTTTCATGTTTCATCCTTAGTATTGAAGAAACAGGATTGGGATATACCGTCATCGCAGCAGCTAAATTACTAGTTACAATAATAGTTTGACTATACTGATAAGAATTATCAGTATTTACTGACTTTAAGCGGTAAAAAACAATACCGTTATTTATTTCTTCATCAATAAAACTATAGTTACCAACCACTTTGCCATAGTTCGAATTTACAGTTCCTACAGCTATGAAACTCTTTCCATCAAAACTTTTTTCAACAACAAAAGAAGAAAGATTGATTTCATTAGTTGTAGTCCAAATAAGCTTGACTTTATTGTTACTTAAGGCCGCATCAAAAGAAAGAATTTTTACGGGCAATGCCCCTACATTTGTAATGGTAAAGTTACCAAAAGAGGTAAGTCCTTTGACTGACGCCATATAGGGACTAGACAATGTTCCTACTCCAGAATCGATTGAAGTTGTAGTTCCAATCCAAGCACCACCAATATATTGAGCTCCTAAAAGTGCACCTGTTGGTAAGAAGTTTGCACCTTGGTCGGTAGTTTCCCATCCAAATTGTGCATTTACTAAATCGCCTGAACTATTTGTAGAAAGAATATTCCATTGTTTAGCAACTGCCTTTGCAGTATCTGCTATTGGATTTGATAACAAATTGGAAAACCCTACTGAAAATACATCAGCAATACCATTGTTGGTTAAAATAACGGGGGTGTAGCTAGTTGCAGAAGTTCCAATCGGGAAAACTGTTGGATTAGCGGCAACAGAACGTTTCAAGGCACCACTTCCTTTAATAATTATAAAACTACCATTTGCAGCAGTTGTCGTTTTAAACGTATTATTTACTAAAGTAGCATCCAAAATACCGCCATCATTTACAATAATTCTTGCTATTGCAGGATTAGTTGTTACAGAAGAGATTGTATTTAAACCTCCTGAACCCAATATCAAACTACCATTTACATTAAGCGTTGTAACTGATGCTGTAGAAACTGCATTTGTACTAGGAACAAAATTCTGAACAGTTGTCATAGCACTCAAATCGAGCGTTCCATTTACATTGTAAGTAATACTACCCTGAGGATTTGTGGTAAGATTTGAATTACCATGAATACCTCCAGATGGATTTGTTATCTTAACTGTATCGCCTTTATTAATCGTGATGGTACAATTTTCAGTGGCAGTATTAGCAGATGAATTGTAATATCCTGTAAAACAAACATTGTTGTAGCCTACGGACATATTTTGATCGATGACTATATTTAATGCATTTAGATTTCCGGGTGTAGCCCTTAATCTTGAGATTGCAGTAATACCGGAACCTGTAATAACCATATCTTTACAGGTACTCCATACATCACATATAATTCCATCTCCAACTCCGTTTGTAGAACCAAACACCCCATCATTTTGCACTACTGCCGAAACAGGAGATGTTCCAAATCCTATACGAAATGTTTGAGGTCCTAAAGCACCTGTGCCGGTCGCATTACCTGTAGAGTTTAGTGTTGCTCCTTTTTGTATTGTTACATTTGTTGCCGTTGCCAAAGTATTTAACGTGATGGTATGGCCTGATTGAATCGTAACATTTGTACTTGAAGGGCCTGTTCCGAAAGCAACTGCAACCCAAGTATTGGTAGAAGAATTATACTTCTCCCAAATGCTATTTCCACCTACACTTGTAGTAGAAAATGTGACTGAAGGAGCAGAAGTATAACCTGCACCCGGAGTTGTAATGGTTACACCTGTCACAACACCGCCTGTAACTATTGCAGTTCCTTTAGCAGTAGTACCCCCACTAGGTGCAGCAGCAAATGTTATGGTTGGAACACCTGTATATCCCTTAGCACTTGATGTTATGGTTACAGCAGTTACTGAGCCACTAGTAAGCGTAGAAATGGCAGAAGTACTATTAGACCACCCACCTGAAGCTGTACTTCTGTAATCTCCATTTAATGGGATAGAGGTATTTACTTTTAACATAGTGTCGCCTGAAGTTGATTCGAGACCTACTTTAGAAGCCCTAACCCTATAAAAATAACTAATCCCTGCAGGTGGAAGAGCGTCTGTAAATTGATACGCTACACTGGTATCAGTTACTGTGGTAAAAGAAGAAATAGCCGAAGCTGTTGAAGAAAAATTTAAACTATCTGTACTTCTTAATAATTCAATCAACGCCCCTTTTACAGGCCAACACAAGTTGAATTTGAATGTAGATGCAGAGGTATTCCTGTTCACCCGAATATTACTTAATGAAAGAAATGGATCCATTGGAATACAAGCAGAAGCAAATACTGCACAAGGATCCCAAGTTCCAAAGAGATTACTATTTACAAAATAAGGGGCGGCAGTAGTGCTATCAAATTGCTTTGTCCAACCTAATCTATGACTCAAATCAACCAATTTACCATTAAAATAAAATGTATTATATTCTGCGTAGGTAATTACAGTGGTATCAGTTGAAGCTGACCAAGGAGACCACCTTAAAGGCGAAATATTTTTCCCCATTCTACAATTTAGAAATACAACTTTTGTATTAGAAGAGTAAGGTTGTACATCATTGCCCCACGGCCTTCCAAGCGTATAGGTAGTAGTCCCATTATTTTCAGGTAACAGACAATTTCTAAAAACATAGCCATAGACTTGTAATGGAGGAGTATCTGCAGCAGTAAGATAACCTCCGGTTGAACCATCTAGCCTATCTCTGCAAAATATGACACAAGAATCGAATGCAGCAATAGCAGAACCATAGATAAAATCAGTATTCCCATCAAAATAACAATTATTAAAATATTGCTTTTTACCATTACCATTCGCCATGAAAGTATCCTGCCCACTTATGAAACGACATTTCTTGAAAATAAGACGGTCTGAATTTGCCTGAACGGCTAATGCTTGAGGTCCATCATTTTGTCTTCCATAAGAATTTTCCACTGTTAAATTCATCATCGCACAATCGTTACCATTAATAGTAATTGTGGCTATATAATTTACGCCGGGTTTTCCGGAGTAATCGTTCCATGATATGATGGTTTCATTAATACTTTCCCCAATAAAATAAAGAAATGTTTTATTTGCTGGAACAGTAATCTTTTCAATATACTTGCCCTTCTTTATAAATATTTTGTATGGTGCTGTCAGATTAGCAGGTGCTGAATCAATTGCTGACTGAACTGTTCGATAATTTCCGCTTCCATCTAGGGCTACAGTCACATTATATTGTGCATTCGCTGTCATACAGCCAAATATGAAGATTACAGAAAAAGCAATCATTGTTTTGAAATAAACATTTATCATTTTGAAGTGAGTTTAATTTTTAAATAATCAGAAATGAATAATTAATTTTCATATTTTGTGAGATTTCAATATTAAGTTCATTGAAATAATTTAGATCAAAGTCACTATTAAATATTAAATAAATTTAACAGGCAGTACTCCCAAAAAAGGGTAAAATTTGTACGATTGATTTAATATTTTTTTAAAAACCCTTGTATCAGATAAAAAAACTAAGTCTAAAAAATTTCCTACAATCAATTAATTCTAAATCGACTGTTTCATTCTCTTTACAACATAACTTACACCACTAGCTGCAAGAAGAAGACTCATTCCCCCGTCGAATGGTACGATTGGAGAGCCATCACCAGCTGGTGCAGCCCCTACTCCGGGACCGCCAATACCAGGATCATCAGCAGGAGTCTGTGACATTACCGTTGTACTTACAAAAACACCAAAGAGAAGAATAAAAAATACTTTGGCGACCTTATTTGAAAATAATTTCATAACTATACTTTTTTGTGCTTAAAGATTAAAGGGGGGAGATTTCTCCCCTTCAATACTCTTTTTATTAATTAACTGTAAGGGTTAATGAATGAATTGTTTGTTTGCCTTCTTGTGAAAGTATTGAAACATTATAAATACCGGCTGCAATTAATTTACTTACACTTATTGAATGCGTACCATTTCCACCTGCATGATTGATTGCTTGTTCAACCACCTTTTGTCCTAACGCATTTGTGATACTTACCACATACTTTCCTGCCACTACATTTCCTAATTGAACATTCAGCGCCTTTCCTGTCAATGGATTAGGGAACAAGTTGTAAGTTGTAAGTTGTAGGTTATAGGTCACTTTAGCGATGTTGCTGTAGGCAATTGTTCCATCTGTGCTAATTGCCTTGATACGGTAGTATGTGGTTGTAACCACGTCTTTATCTGTAGCAGTATAGCTTGCAGTTGCAGTATTCTTTGCAACTTGTTCAGCAATTTGCGTGAAAATTGCTCCATCAGTAGATTTCTCAACCTCAAACTTAGAGACTCCCTTCTCTCCTACTGTATTCCAAGTGATTGTTGCCATATTGCCATTTGCAGTTGCTGTTGCTACGATACTGTTTACAGACAAAGTTGTTGGTTTGAATACCACACTAAACCTGTTTTGATAAGTTGCAGCAACTTTTGCATCTGCCGTGAAACTAATTGTATTGATTCCTGCTGCCAATGCAACTGTTGTGTTCTTATACGCATCACGCAAGTAAGCAGTTAAACCATTTGCTGTATAAGCAGTAGCATCTATTTCCAATTGATAAGTTGTTCCACTCAATGAACCAATGTTGATGCCTAACACATCACTTGCTGTGGCAGGTAATCTTCCATCAATACTTAAACTCTTAGTTCCTTCAAGGATTGATAAGTTATCCGATGCATTGCTCATCTTCACATTATCTTCTACTCCAATTGCATTGCTGAATTGTGCTCCAAATACTGCTACTGCTCCATCCATCTTAGCTGTTGCACCGCCACCTTGTTTAAT
>CANCPA010000281.1 GCA_947379895.1 Chitinophagaceae bacterium
GACTGCCTAAACTATTTTCATTTGCATCTAAATACACTTCTGCACTACCACTAAACTCATCACGGGCAGAAGAATAGGCAACTAATTTTTTTATATTATCTCTTGTAATTCTTTGTAAATCAAACATTTCTTATCTTTGTTAATGATATTCTACGATTCTAATTTAAAGTTAATAATAAGATGCTTTTAACACAATGTAAACAAAGAAAAAACAAGGAACACTAAGTTTTTTAATAATATTTTTGAATAGGCACAATTATAAAATATAAATCCTTGTGTTTCTCTGTGCAAAACTTTGTTTACCTTGTGGTAAGACCACCTAAATAAAAACAAATGTTGTTATTTAATCTTCCTTTTTCTTATCAACCTTCACTTTTACCACTTTTTTTTCTTTAGGCGCCGCTTTTTCCTTAGTTGCTTTCACTTCTTTTGGTACTTCCTTTACCGTTTCTGCAATTACTATTTTTTCCTTTTTAGGCACCGCCTTTTTCACTTCAACTTTCTTTTCTATCTCTTTATCTTTTACTGCAATCTTCTTAATAGCTTCTTTTTTAGGAGTCTCCTTTTTTGTTTCAATTGCTACTTTTGCAGGAACAGTAACTGTTTCAACTACTGTATTAGTCGTTTGCTTATTAATCCATTGATAATCTAACTGACGTTTATCTAGATTAGCCGAAATCACTTTAATCCATACCTTATCCCCCATTTTAAATTTCCGTCCACTTCTTTTACCCGCCAAACTATAATCTCCTTCAACTAGATAAAAGTCATCCACCTCGCTCAAGCTAATGATACTAACCATCCCCTCACATTTGTGTTCTACAGTTTCCACAAAGAAACCAAACCCCGCCACACCACTGATGATTCCCTCAAAGTCCTTACCCACATAAGACTTCATAAACTCTACCTGCTTGTATTTATTGCCTGCTCGCTCACATTCCATCGCCGCACGTTCCCTTTCGCTTGTTTGCTTACATTTTTCTTCCATTTTCTTGTCGATGAGTGGCTTTCCTGCCAAAACACTTTCAAGCACTCTATGTACTAATACATCAGGATAACGCCTAATTGGGGAGGTAAAGTGGCAATAATGTTCAAAGGCAAGTCCATAGTGTCCTATATCCTTTGTAGCATATGCCGCCTTTGCCATTGTTCTGATACCTAATTGTTCCAATACATGTTGTTCAGGCCTGCCATGAACATCAGCTAACATCTGATTAAAACTCTCCGATATTTTTGCTGGAGTTGAAGTATTAAATTGATGACCATACCTTTTTGCATACTCAATAAACGGTTGCAATTTCTTTTCGTCAGGTTGATCGTGAATCCTATATGGGAAAGGAATAGGCTTATGGTTCACTTCTATCTTGAACACATTTTCTGCCACCGTCTTATTAGCTAATAACATAAACTCTTCAATCAATTGATGCGATTCCTTACTTTCCTTAACCGTAATTCCAATTGGTTTTCCCTTTTCATCCAAAGTAAATCTTACTTCTGTAGAAGAAAAATTGATTGCCCCTTTCTTAAACCTTTCTTTTCTAATTTGTTGAGCAATAGAATTCAATATCAAGATCTCTTCCTTACAATTACCTTCTTTTGTATCAATTATTTGCTGAACATCTTCATAAGCAAATCTAAATTTGGAATGAATGATAGTCTTTCCCAACCAATATTGCTTAATTTCTCCTAAAGGAGTCAACTGAAAGATAGCGGAGAATGTACATTTATCCTCATTTGGTCGAAGTGAACACAACTCATTTGAGATTCTTTCGGGCAACATAGGATTTACCCTATCAGGCAAATAAACAGAGGTTGACCTTTTATAGGCTTCTTCATCTAATGCTGTATCAGGTTCCACAAAATGACTTACATCCGCAATGTGTACTCCAATTTCATAATTGCCATTCTTAAGTTTACGAAACGAAATTGCATCATCAAAATCTTTTGCATCAGCAGGGTCAATTGTAAAAGTAAGTATGTCCCTACAATCCCTTCTTTTCTTAATCTCTGCACTACTAATTACATCGGGAAGGCGATTCGCTTCTTCCATTACAGCATCACTAAAGGAAAGAGGAAAACCTGCTTCTGCCAAAATTTCCTTCATTGCTGCATCATTCTCATCTTCTGCTAATAGCAAACTAATTACTTCCCCTACAGGCTTTTTATCGTCCTTACCCCACTCTACTAATCGAGCGACCACCTTATCCTTGTTTTTTGCCCCTTTCAATTTGTCAAGTGGAATAAATAAGTCTGGCATTGGCTTATCCGTATCTGGAACGAAAAAGGCAAAGTTTGTAGATAGTTGTATATGACCAATAAACTCGTTTTGCTTACGGGTCACTACTTCTACAATGCGACCTTCCTTACGTTTACTTGCCAAATTTTCCTTAACAATCTTAACCCTAACAATATCTCCGTTTAAGGCAGTATTAAAATCACCTGGTCTAACTAATACATCTCCACTCTTATCCTCAATTAATACATAGCCGATACCACTACGAGTAATTTCGAGGATTCCCTTCACCGTTGTTTGGTTATGGGTCTGCTTTGTCGTTTTGTTTTTCTTTTTATTACCTGTACTCTTACTCATAATCTATGTTATTTATAGTTGGCTTTTCTATGCTTTTTATAAAAGTGATAACCAACTTATTAAAATCTTCTCCTTCGTTAAAAAGGAATTTATGCTTTATCGGCAATACATAAATAGGCATTGCCAATAGTTCTTCAGAAAATTTAACCAACCTGACTGCATCTTTTTCTGTAGTCAAAATAAATTTACTTTCTGCGTCAATATTATCGTATTTATCTTTTATTTCTCTTAAATCGTCTATAGTAAAAATATGATGGTCACTAAAATTCTTTTGATAATAGGTATATGCATATTTTAACAAGTAATCTTTAATAGGTTTGGGATTAGCAATACCACAAACAAGTAATATTTCATCTGTATTTTGAATCGTACGATGCGTTTTATCAAGAATATGATAAGGAATACCATAGTTAATAGTTGTGAAGAAAACTTTCTGATGAGGCAAAGGATTTATCAATTTAATGATCTTCTTCTTATTATCATCCCATAAATCAGAAGGACATTTTGTTATTACAATTATTTCTGCACGCTTCATAGATGCTTGCTGATCTCTTAAATCACCTGTTGGAAAAAAGAAATCATGTACATAAAGGTTACTATATTCTGTAAGCACAATATTTAAACCTGCATGAATATCCCTATGCTGAAAGGCATCATCGAGAATGACTGCATCCAAATCGGGCCTATCCTGTAATAATTGTGGGATTGCAAATAAGCGCTCCTCACCTACTGCCACAGGAACTTCAGGATATTTATTATGAAATTGCATGGATTCATCACCAATATCAAGTGCCGTCGACTTTTCTGTTGCTAATACATATCCCCTAGTTTTACGTTTATATCCTCTACTTAGTGTTGCAATCTTATAGTCATTGTGCAATAAATCAATGAGATACTCTACCATTGGTGATTTGCCTGTTCCCCCAACTGCAATATTTCCCACACAAATTAAAGGAAAATTGAAAGGAATAGATTTCAAATAATTCTTATTATACAACCAATTTCTAACGATTACACCAAGCCCATACAATAATGCAAATGGAAGAAGTACAACCCTAAAAGACTTCAAGAAAATATTATTCAGATTCATGCAAAATTCTTATCAATAAAAACATTCTTTGCTTATGTGCCTATAAACAGTTGGCAAACTTATTCTTAATTAACCAACTTTCGAAGGATGTAGAACAAATATTTTATTCGGTTTAAATTATTCTCAATAAAAAAACAGGAATAACAACACATTGTTTGTCATTCCTGTTTACACTTTTCTAAAACAATATTCTTTTATTCAAATAGATTATGGTAAAGATGATGTTGTAGAGATAGTACTTATACCACTCGCGCCACCATTGTTATGTGCCACTACTCCTACAGAGATCGATTTATGTGCAGGTAATCCAGTGAAAGTTGCCGTTAAATTGGCAAAAGGAATGATTACTGAATTTGTTCCAAGGGGAACTATAATTTCACCATGTAAAATAGTGACATTAAATGGACCATCAACTACTGCAATGTGTGTATATTTCATCGTATCATAAACAGGAATGACCGTGGATTTTACAGTTCCTCCTATAAATGTTTCTAAAGTACTTGCTCTTGGAGTTTCAGGAGCGTTATGCCGACTATGTGTATCTAAAATACTTGCATATCCTGCTGAATGAATAACATCTGAATCACCATTAGCAATTCTATCTACATAATATGCTTCTTCTAATAAAAGTGAACGCATTGAAACTATTGCATTTGTCATTTCATCAGACGCAACTATTCCATTTTCCTTATTAGCCCATGCTTTTAAAACCCTTGTTGATGCTGCCGACATTGCAGTAGGAAGTACATCCGGAGTTGGGAATTTTGCATTCCCTTCAATTGCTTTACTAACTTTTTGACCAAGACCTGCAGTTTCAAGGAATGTCATGTCATTCCATGTATGCTTTACAACACATTTTATAGCCATTATTTTGAGCGGAAGAATGTTTAAACAGGAGCTTGCTGAGCAGGTGCTTTTTCTTAGAATTCAAAGGTGAGAGCTTATTGCTCATTTAAAATCAAGGGAGTATGCATTTTAACAAAGTATTAACTATAAAAGACTCAGTATCTGTTTTTTTTCACAAAATAAAATAGATAATAGCAATTTATTACACAAAAATATTGAAATAAAGTAAATAAAATAAAATTTTAAACCAAAATAATCAAAAAAATACAACATTAAAATAAGCCAATAGGGATCGTCCTTGAGCCTCTAAACCAAAAGTATATCAAGGTGAACCAAAATACTACATTTTTCTACCAGAAGTATATGAAGTTGAACCAAAGTACTAGACTTTTGAGCCAAAACACTAGACTTTTGGGCCAAAATACTAGACTTTTGAGCCAAAACACTAGACTTTTGAGCCAAAGTAATAGACTTTTGACGCAAAGTAGTAGACTTTTGAGTCAAAGTACTAGACTTTTGAGTCAAAGTAGTAGACTTTTGACTTAAGAGTAAATTTGGTAGATTTTATAGTATATAAAGCCAACTCAAAGTTATACTATCTAAGCTAAAAGTTTATGATATTGAACCAAATCCAAACACTTGTCTAAAAGAAGTATTCTTATCCCATACTTAAAACATCGAAACTATTTTCTAATTGATCTTCTACTTCCATAATTTCAACTTTCTTTTCTTTTCTTTCTCTAATTGTTGTTTTAATAAATTCCATAGTTAATATGACCAATCCATAAGCCCCAATTACCAACCAAGCCTTGCTACTGTATAGCGCAAAAGTTATTAATTTAGATTTAGGTAGATCTACATAAAAAG
>CANCPA010000282.1 GCA_947379895.1 Chitinophagaceae bacterium
AAATCAATTTATTTATCCATAAAAAACATAGAACTTGCTTGGAGTAAGCCTATCGCAAATTGGGGGCTAATACTTAATCAATTTATTATTATTTTTGAATCTAGATGTAAAATCTAATAACTGTTTACACAATCATTTATATACTCTCTACTGCAAAGCTTATTTAATGAGGATTTAGCAAAATATAAATAGACTGGGTTTTTACAATGAATGATAACTATTTAGTTGATTGTCTTTGATACAGAAATACTTTCTGAAAAGCACTAAACAATAAGAAAGGCTAACCACAATTTGTAGTTAGCCTCTTTTATGAAATTCATTGAAGTAGGAATTAAGTTATACGTTGTAAGTGATACGTATTACGTAAAACTTACAACGTATAACTTATTACTTACTTTCCCCTTTCTCAATTCCCAACAATTCTACAGTGAATATCAAGGTAGAACCCGGTGCAATGCTTGGACCTGCTTGTTGATCGCCATAAGCCAATTCAGAAGGAATAAATAATCTCCATTTGCTGCCTACAGTCATCAACTGAACAGCCTCTTGCCATCCCTTGATAACTCCATTTAATGGAAAGGAGATTGGTTCGCCTCTGTCAACTGAACTATCAAATACCTTTCCGTTTATCAAAGTACCATGATAATGACATTTTACCTTGTCGGTCAATAACGGATGCGTCGTATCAGTACCCGCCTTGATTACTTCATATTGCAATCCGTCAGCTAATACCTTAATACCCGGTTTCTTTGCATTTGCAGCTAAGAATGCCTCTCCTTCTTTCTTTGCTACAGAAGATTTTTCTCCCATTGCTTTCTTTTGATAAGCACCGATTCCTGCATCTATCAAAGAATCAGGAATTGCCAAAGTCTTGCTTTGTAACACATCAGCCATTGCCCTTTGTAGAATAGATTGACTCAATCCCTCAAAGCCTTGTGACTTTAGATTTTGTGCAATACGAACACCCAATCCATAGCTAGCACTATCGGTATTGTTTGTTAGAACTAATGCGTTAGCGGTAACAGCAGCAGGTTTTGCAGCAGCAGGCTTCGCAGGAGTAGTTTTTGCTACAGGTTTCTTTACCTGTGCATTCATGTTGATGGCAACCATTGTAGTTGCGAAAATAAGAGCGACTCTTTTCATTTGTTTTACTTGTAAATGTTTACTAATTAACCAATTTTTCGATGGCGTCATGCACCTTTTGGAAGCCAAACATAATAAACGTTTCTTCCATCATCGAATTTATTTCTGAATTACACAAATTTCCTATCGTTCCCTCGTGGGTATGATGTATATCTATGTTGTAATTGAACTCATTTTTCTCTATTGCACGCCCAATTTGTTTGTAGGCATCCCTGAATGGAATACCCTGTAAAACAAGCTTATTTACCTCCTCTACACTAAAGATATACTTGTACTTTTCGTCGGAGAGGATTTGCTCTTTTACAGTTACATTACTCAACATGAGAGTCGCCATTTTGATACAATCCTTCAGCGTAGCAAATGCAGGGAACAAATGTTCTTTGAGCAATTGCAAATCACGATGATAACCACTCGGCAAATTCGTTGTCATCATCATTATCTCGTTTGGCAATGCCTTAATCCGATTACAATGACTACGTATTAATTCAAATACATCAGGATTCTTCTTGTGAGGCATGATGCTGCTTCCCGTAGTGAGTTCTTGCGGAAAGGATACAAAATCGAAGTTTTGATTCAGATACAAACACATATCCATACACAATCTAGCCAAGGTTTCAGCCACATTTGCCAATGCCTGTGCCGTGATACGTTCTGCCTTTCCTCTTCCCATTTGTGCATATACTACATTATAATTAAGGTTGTCGAAACCTAATAATTCTGTTGTCAAAGTACGATTGATAGGAAAAGAAGAACCATAGCCGGCTGCCGAACCCAATGGATTTTTATTGACCACTTTATAGGCAGCTTGTAAAGTAATCACATCATCTACCAAACTCTCTGCATAAGCACCAAACCACAAACCAAAGGAAGAAGGCATAGCAAGTTGCAGATGCGTATAACCAGGAAACAAATGATTCTTGAACGCTTCGCTTTGAGACTGTAATAAGGAGAAGAAAGGAAGAATGGTATTGACCAATTCTTCTATTTCATTACGAAGGAAGAGTTTAATATCCACCAAAACCTGGTCATTTCGACTGCGTGCAGAATGAATCTTCTTGCCCATCTCGCCTAACTTTTCGGTCAATAGAAACTCAATCTGCGAGTGAATATCTTCTACTCCTTCTTCTATTTTGAAGTCGGGTCCCAATGTTCGCTGATAGATTGCCTTTAATTCCTCAACGATAATTTCTTTTTCTTCATTAGTCAATAAACCAATCGTTGCCAACATAGTAACATGTGCAATAGACCCCATTACATCGAAGGGGGCGAGCAGTAAATCCATTTCACGGTCTTTACCAACGGTGAACGTTTCTACTTCCTTAAGCGAGGTGATATCTTTTTGCCAGAGTTTCATAATAGTTACAAGTTACAGGTTTCAAGATGCAAGATTCAGGTTACAAGTTACAAGTTACAGGCTGCTAGTACTTGAAACCAGTAACCAGTAACTTGAATCTTGTAACTTGAATTAAGACACTAACTTCCTTCTTTAGGGTAGTTGTTCAAATCTCTTTCTACCCATTGAATAAATTTGTTCATTCTTTTACTTAATGTTTCGAAATCCACTTTTAATGAATTGTAAAGAGCCACATCTTTAAATGAACCTGTTTCAAACAAAAAATCTAAATGTGTTATAGTCTCATCACATTCTGATTGCGACCAAACTAAATATTTTATAAAGTCAGCCTTATATCTTCTTCGACCGTAACCTTCCACTAAAGAGGATGTTACTGCTTTTGATGAACGTCTGATTTGTGAACCTTCTTCAAATAATTCAAACTTGGGCAATAATAAGGTCATTTTATGAACAATAATTGCCAATCGTTTCGATTCCTTGTAAACTTCCATATCACGGTAGCTTTTCATAATGTTCGCAAGGTAAGCTTTTGAGATTCAAGATTCAGGATTCAAGATTCAAGATTCAAGATACTAGTTACTAGTTACAGGTTTCCAGTACTTGTGACCGGTAACCTGTAACCAGAATCCTGTAACTTCTTAAAGCACCAATTGGTCTAACAATTTTATGTAAGTGTCAATGCCATCCTTTAGTTCATCTACATATATATATTCATCTGCTGTATGACTTCTTGCACTATCTCCGGGACCCATCTTCAAGGTGGCGAAAGGCATCAAAGCCTTGTCACTCGTTGTGGGTGAACCATAATAGCCTCTTCCTAATGCGATGCCTGCCTTTACTAAAGGATGGTCTAAGGCAATAGAAGTCGATTTCATCCTTGTAGTTCTCGGCTTGAATTGACTCTTTAGATTGAGTTTTAATGCCTCCAATATTTCCTCGAAAGTATAGAGTTCATTTACCCGAACATCTATCACAAACTTACATTGCGAAGGAACTACATTATGCTGCTTATTGTCTGTATCAATGACAGTAACTGTCAGCCTTGATTCTCCTAATAGTTCACTAACCTTTTCGAAATGATAGTTACGAATCCAATTGATATCATCAATTGCCTTGTACAAAGCATTTTCTCCTTCGTTACGTGCTGCATGTCCTGCACGTCCTTGTGCAGTACAATCAATCACCATCAAACCACGTTCTGCCACTGCCATTTCCAATTTGGTAGGTTCTCCCACAATCCCGAAATTGATATTCCCCAAATAAGGCAGCACCAATTCAATTCCATTCACCCCACTGATTTCTTCCTCAGCACTTGCTGCAAAAACAACATTATATTTCAGATTATCCTGATGATAATAATGTAAGAAAGTAGCAATCAACGAAACCAAGCAACCCCCTGCATCATTACTACCCAAACCAAATATTTTACCATCCTTTTCTATAGGCGTAAACGGGTCCATCGTGTAGCCTTTGTTTGGCTTCACTGTATCGTGATGAGAGTTCAATAAGATACTCTCCTTATTTACATCGTAAGATTTATTCTTCGCATAGATATTATTACCCACACGAGAATAGGGGATTGAATGTTCGTCGAAGAAAGCCCCGAGAATCTCTGCCGTTTCATTCTCTTCCTTAGAAAAAGAAGGAGTCGCAATCAATTGTTTTAGAAGTCGTATTGCTTCTTCAGTAATTTGTTTCATTTATTAAGTTTTTGCCCCCATCCCCTAAAGGAGTGTATGGAGAAATGTTTAATCGTTTACAATACTTGTTCCTGCCTCACCCGTAATCAATTGTTGCAGTTGTTCTGCCTTACCAATTATAACCTTACTCACACCACTATTTATTGCTGCAAAGGCATTATCTAACTTAGGAATCATCCCTGCAAAAATGATTTGCTTTTCTTTCAGTTCTTGATAATAAGTAGGATTAATTGTTGAAATGACACTCGAATCATCATCTGCATTCATCAAAACCCCACTCTTTTCGAAACTATATATCAATTCTACGTCATAGATGCTACTTAAAGCCTTTGCAGCTTCTTGTGCAATAGTATCTGCATTTGTATTGAGCAACAGTCCATGTCCATCATGTGTTATTGGAGCTAAAACAACGGCAATATTTTGTTCCAAAAGACTTTGTAAAAGTTGCGTATTAACTGAATCTACATCACCCACAAATCCATAATCTATGCCCCCGCCCCCTGAAGGGGAGATGACTGGCGGTCGTTTATGTGCCTTGATAGCATTTCCATCCGCACCACTTAATCCAATTGCATTGCAACCATGCGCTTGCAATTGTGCCACCACATTTTTATTGATAGCCCCCGCATAAACCATTGTCACAATCTTGAGAGTAGCCGCATCAGTAATCCTTCTTCCATCAATCATTTGTTGTTCAATACCCAAATCAGCAGCCAACTTAGAGGCTAACTTACCTCCCCCATGAACCAATACCTTTAATCCTTTCACGGCAGCAAAGTCCTTGATAAACGCAGCTAATTTCTCTTCGTTATCAATGATGTTTCCCCCAATCTTTATGACATATAGTTTTTTCAATTTCTATTCTTTTACTTAAGACCTACTACGTAAAACTTAATACTTATAACGTACTACTTCTTCGACTTCAATATTTCCGCCAACACCGCCTGTGCTGCCCAAACCCTATTGCCTGCCTCTTGCGTTACAATACTATTTGGACTATCCAATATCTCATCACTCAATTCCACATTTCTTCTGACAGGCAGACAGTGCATCACTTTTGCATTGTTTGTCAAAGCTAACTTTGCTTTGTTCAGCATCCACCGAGGGTCGTTCGTATGCATCTTACCATAATCATGATAGGTACTCCAATTCTTCACATATATATAATCTGCATCAGCTAATGCCTCATCCT
>CANCPA010000283.1 GCA_947379895.1 Chitinophagaceae bacterium
TTATTACCTACAACTTACAACGTAAAACCTATTACTTACTACCTTCTCAGATAAGATACTAGTAACTCCATTATCTTTGTCCCTATGCAAAAAATAATAAACGATCCCGTTTATGGCTTTATTACAATCAACGACCCGTTGATATTTGATATCATTGCCCATCCATATTTTCAGCGCCTTAGGCGGATACATCAAATGGCCTTAGCCTATCTAGTTTATCCGGGTGCCGTTCATACACGTTTGCATCATGCTTTAGGCGCTTACCATTTAATGTGCAATGCATTGATAGAACTCAAATCGAAGGGTGTGCAGATTACCGAGGAAGAAGAAGTCGCTGCTAAAGCCGCTATATTGCTTCACGATGTTGGACACGGTCCGTTTTCGCATGCTTTAGAGGGGTCTTTGATAAAAGGAGCACATCACGAAACGTTAAGTTTATTGCTGATGCAGGCAATGAACGAAGATTTTGGAGGGAAGCTTTCTATGGCTATTTCTATTTTCACAAATCAATATCCAAAAAGGTTTCTTCACCAGTTAATCAGTGGTCAAATTGATGTGGATAGGATGGATTACCTCACTAGGGATAGTTTTTTTACAGGTGTAAGTGAAGGTGTAATTGGCTATCATCGTATTTTGAAGATGCTGACAGTACAAGAAGGTGAATTGATGGTAGAAGAAAAAGGTATTTTTAGTATCGAGAAGTTCTTGGTGGCAAGAAGACAAATGTATTGGCAAGTTTACCTGCATAAAACGGTGTTGAGTGCCGAGATAATGTTGGTTAATCTTTTGAAGCGGGCATTTATTCTAGCTAAATCAGGTGATAAGACTTTAGCAACAGGTGGAGCAATAGATTTTTTCCTTTATCAATTTGATGGCAATATCAATAGGGCAATGCTTGACCAATTTTGCCAATTAGATGATATTGACTGTTCTTTTGCAATTAAACGATGGAGTCATCATTCCGATTTTGTGTTGAGTGAATTGAGTAGTAGATTGTTGAACAGAAAACTATTGAAGATAAAACTTCAGTCCGAGCCCTTTGATGAAGAATTGGTAAAGGAAAAGAGGGCAGAAGCGAGTCGTACATTGAAAATAGATGAAGAGGCTAAATATTTTGTTTTTACTGGCGAAGCAGATAATACCATGTATAATATGGGAGACGACAAGATTAATATTTTGTTCAAAAATGGCACCGTTAAAGATATTGCAGGAATCGACAATCCATTAATTCATCAAACTATTTCTGCCCCAATAAAAAAATTCTACATTTGCACACTTTCTTAAATCAATGGCAGGAAGTAATTGTTGAGTTTTGCAACTTACATAAGTTGATCATTGGATACGTCCAATTTACATTTTACTCACAATAACCTTCTTCACACTAGCTAAGAAAGAAGTAATTAATTGGTGTTTGTTTGGGCAATATCATTCAACCACTATTATTACTTGAAAGTTGGATAATTAGTATGCCAACTATATTTTATTAATGAACTTGATTTTTTAGATATGCGTTTTACTGCCACCCAGATAGCCTTTATGATTAATGCCCGAGTTGAAGGAGATGAAAATGCTTCAGTGGCAAGTTTTGGAAAGATAGAAGAAGCGCAAGATGGGCAGTTAGCCTTTTTGGCTAATCCAAAATACGAGGAATTTTTATACAAAACAAGTGCTTCGATTGTTATAGTAAATGAAAGTTTGGTATTAAGAGAACCCGTTTCCTCTACCCTTCTTCGAGTACCGGATGCTTATTCGGCTTTTGCTACCCTCATGATTAAATACGACGAAATAGTAAGTCAGCAATTAGTAGGTATTCAGAGTCCTTCTTATATCGCTCATTCCGCTGTGGTAGGTGAAAAGGTTTTCGTGGCTGCATTTGCTTACATCGGCGATCATGTAAAGATTGGAAATAATGTAAAGATATATTCGGGTGTTGTGTTAGGTTCAAATGTTACTGTAGGCGATAATACTGTTTTGCATCCGGGAGTAACCGTTTATCATGATTGTATTATTGGAAAATCAGTTACAATCCACGCAGGAAGTGTAATTGGTAGTGACGGATTTGGTTTTGCACCCCTCACAGATGGTAGTTACAAGAAGATTCCTCAGATAGGAAATGTAATATTGGAAGACTGTGTCGAAATTGGGGCGAATGTTACCATTGATAGGGCAACAATGGGTTCAACAATTATTAAAAGTGGGGTTAAACTAGATAACCTAGTTCAGATTGCACATAATGTGGAAGTAGGAGAAAATACTGTAATGGCAGCACAGGTTGGCGTGAGTGGAAGTGCTAAAATTGGGAAGAATATAATGATTGGTGGTCAGGCAGGAATTGCAGGTCATATCAGTATTGCTGACGGAACCAAAATTAATGGGAAGAGTGGAGTAGCAAAATCAATTAAAGAAGAAAATACTTCAGTTACAGGCAATCCTGCTATTAATTATATGGATCAAAAGCGCATTGAAGTATTGTACCGAAAATTACCTGAGATGGAAAAAAGGTTGAGAGAATTGGAACAAAAGTTAGCAGTGGAAACTAATTAGATTAATAATATCAGGGGATAGATAAAAAGTTTACGTAGGATTTAATAGTCACATATTCGTACTAATCCATGTCTTTCTTTAAGAAAACCCTTCTAGTATTTTGAGTTAAACACTCAAGTAATAACTCAAAATGCACGTTATTGACACTTACTTATTAATGAATGTTAATAAGATGCCATTTTATCCGTCTGTTTTATCGCTAATTGATTGAATACATAGTGAGGTTTGTTATTTTTACAGCATGGCAATTTTACAATTAGATTTATGGGGTAATCCTGTCTCGGTTCCTGAAAAAGAAGAGTCTGCTAAAGGAAGCGGGTCTTCTGCTAAGCAAGAAACTTTTGATGCTTCAACCGTACCCCCTACTTTTCCCCTTTTTAAAGAAGAAGAGGGTATTGAACCAATTTCTCCATATAAAACATCTGATGATAGAATAGTTATTTCTCCTGAAACGACTGCTACAAATAATATTACCGACGCTGATATAAAAACTGATATTGTGGATACTAAAGTATCTATCGCTTCAGCAAACTCAAATAATGATACTAATAAAAATGAGCACGCCTTAAAAGAAGGTAATAACGAACGCACTACAATTATTCAACCTAAGCCATCTGATTCAACGGATAAGAATGAAACAATACCCGAATCTTCAAAGACTGATGAAAACCGTGTAGTTTATAGCGACACACAGATTTTGGTAAAACTGAAAGGGCGGCCTAAAGGCAGTACTAATCAGGAAATTGTAAAAAAGGATGCTATCACTTATTCATCTGTAAATACGCCTGGAAAAAGAGGGCGCAAGAGTTTTAAAGAAATTGATGGTTCCGTCGATTTAGTGAATGTTCCTGATGATGACACGTTGAAGAAAAAGTTGTATCACGGTATTAGTGAAGTGGCAGATTGGTTTGGAGTGAATAATTCGCAGATACGCTATTGGGAAAATGAGTTTGATGTATTAAAACCTAGGAAAACAAGAAAGGGTGACAGGTTATTTCGTTTTGAAGATGTAAAAACACTACAGCTAATTCATCATCTGCTTAGAAACCGCAAGTTTAGTGTGGAAGGTGCAAAAGAATATTTAAAGGCAAATAAACAACAAGCAGATATACATTTCGAATTGACACAATCACTCAATAAATTCCGTTCTTTCTTGATCGAATTAAAATCAAATCTCGGCGTATAAAATTTTAAACTTAACCATAAGTAACACGAATACCACTTGAACATTTTACTTTAACCCAGATTACGCAATAGACTCGCAACGAAATTTACAAATACAAAAAAGATAAGTTTTTGAGAAAATTTTTTGACTGAAGACATAATATATTACGTTAAAGTCAAACAAATCAATTAAAAGCTTGTATTTGAAGTAGTTGTGAATTGGAGTAGAGTCCTACTGCGTAATCTGGGTTTAAATAGTATAAGAAATTAGCACTAATTTCATTACTACTCAAGAGGTTTTACCACTATGACCACAAAGGATAATACAAAGAAACACAAGGATTTATGGTATTTACAATCGAATAATCTGTTAAATGTTATTAGAAAACTTTGTACTCTTTGTTTTTTCTTTGATTTCCTTGTGGTAAAAATATCTTTCCCTATTTTATTACATTTGCCGCATGAAAATATTAATGGTTTGTTTAGGTAATATCTGTAGAAGTCCTTTAGCAGAAGGAATTTTACAGGCTAAAGCCGATGCAGCAGGACTGAATTGGGAGGTGGATAGTGCAGGAACCGCAGGCTATCATATAGATGAAGCACCTCATGAATTATCACAAAAGGTGGCTAAACAAAATGGGGTGGACATCAGTTTTCAACGGGGCAGAAAATTAAGAAAAGAAGATTTTATTGCCTTCGATAAGATCTATGTGATGGATAGCGAAAACTATAATGACGCAAGGAGAATTGCAGGAGATTATTGGAAAGAGAATAAAGTGGATTTAATATTAAACGAAACCTATCCTCACGAAAACAGAAGCGTGCCCGACCCTTGGTACGGTGGTTTTGATGGATTTATAGAAGTATATGAAATGCTTGATAAGGCCTGCGATAAAATAATTAAAAGATATACCTCCCGATAAAGGAGTTTATATTTGCGCTTCAAAAAAGTATTAAGTTGTATGCAATAAGTATTACGTAACTTATGTTATGCAGCATTTACAAATAATTAAATTTTACCACATAGAATCAGTAGGCACACAGTATTTGATTCTATTTTATATAAGAAAATATAGAATCAAAGTTTTATTTTTTTACATTCGAGTCTATGTGAACTTAAAGTGAAACGCTTTTACCTTATTTATTATTTTCTTTGTGCCTTATGTGCCTATGTGGTAAAACTCTTTTAGTAATTTTTTGAACTTGCGTTAGGTGAGTTACGTAACATAAAGATATTTTAAAAATTATTCCGCTTTGGCACAATTTCACTTTGAACGTATAACTTAATACTTACAACTTAATATTTACAACTTTTAATAATGGCAAAGGCAACAGTTAGTTTACCGCAAGGAACAAGGGATTTTTCGGCAGAAGTAGTTCGTAAACGTCAATATATATTTAATACGATTCGAAATGTATTTGAGTTATATGGTTTCGCTCCTTTGGAAACGCCTGCAATGGAAAACCTAGATACGCTAATGGGTAAATATGGGGAAGAAGGCGACAAGCTGATATTTAAAATATTGAATAATGGTTTGGATAATACCGCAAAGCATGAGGCTATCCGTGCTGATTTTGAAAAGGTGCTATTAGGAAAGAATTCTAAGATTATCACCGAACGTGCCCTACGTTACGATCTTACTATTCCCTTTGCAAGATATGTGGCAAT
>CANCPA010000284.1 GCA_947379895.1 Chitinophagaceae bacterium
TATTGTTTAAATACACCCATTTTTATGGCACTTATGATTATGTAGGGGATAGTAGAAAATGGTATCATCGGGAAGTAAGAGTCATACGAAATGATAAAAGTATTCATTCCTATAAAGATGCACAAGGATTTAGAGTGGGACATACTAAATTAAGAGTAAAACTAATTGACGCGTATGTGTATCATTATGGTTGGGTTAAAAGCCCTGAACTAATGATGAAGAAAAGTAAAAATCTTGGTCTCTTATGGCGTACAGATGAAGAAGCGAAAGAAATGCTTCAGCAACCTGATTATTTTGATTTTAATGAATTTGATAGTCTTAAAAAGTTTACAGAAACACATCCTGTTGTGATGCAAAAAAGAATTGCCGAAAAGAATTGGCACATTGAACTTGATATCACTAAAAAGAGATTATCATTTAAAAAAAGAATTTTATACTATTTTGAAAAAAAGACAGGAATCAGGTTATTCGACTTCAAGAACTATAAAACTATATGATACACTCAACTACTCGAAGTACTATTTTATTGTATAAATAACTCATGTTACGCAGCATTTAAACACTTAATAAAGATTTACCACAATAGGCACATAGAATTTTATTCTAGTTTAGATAAGAAAACATAGAAAAAAAGTTTCACTTTTTTACACTCGAGTCTATGTGAACTTCAAGTGAAACGCTTTTTACCTTAGATATTGTTTTATATGTGCCTTATGTGGTAATCATTTTTTGGTAATTTTTGAACTTGCGTAAGGTGAGTAAATAACTAAAATGCCTTTTGCTAAAAACCAACTTATCAGGAAAGTTCTTTTTAATCCTGTTTTTAATTTTTCAAATTTTAAATAGCACTCAATAATAAGTAGTAGCTATAAATATTTATCTGAAAGAATAAGGTTATTAATTCTACAATATTGATTTTTTGCTATAAAGTGTCAATCAATTTTGTTCATAATCGTTTTTATTCCTATTAATTTACTAATAAGCATTAGTTTTGAAAAATTCCTAATAAAATAAGTGTCTATTTAGTACTGACTACCTTTTTATTAAGACCAAAAAATATATTTATTCTGATTAACAGAGTCCTTGAAATATTTTTAATACCATTGTTTAGCAACATTTAATTTGTAGCGTCTAATTTAAAAGACACCATTAAATTGAATACTATAGCCTCATTAAAAGTGAACATTTTTTTTATAATTTAGATTATGACAGAATATTTGGAAGAAACATTGACAGAAGAAATTACTACAAAATTATTGAGTGAAGAATTTGGTTGGAACACAATTGATGCATCTGAGGAAGCATTTGGAGATAATGGAACATTTGGACGTAATGATGAATCAGAATTATTATTGAAATTTGATTTCATGGATGCTATCGAAATGATAAATCCTAGTCTTCCCGAAGATGTTTACGAAAAAGCATTTGACATATTCAAATCAGTTTCCCAAAACACAACTGATGATAACATTATACAACATAACTATTCAGTTTATCAACTCATAAAAAACGGAATTCCAGTTACTTTTATCGATGATGAAGGAAATGAAGCAGAAGAACTCATACAAGTTTTTGATTTCAATAATCCTGAAAGTGTCAATAACCTTTTTTTATTAGCGGAGAACTTTAGCATTACAAATAAAAAAAATGAACGGCTCTCTATCAGGCATCTTGGCTTTGTAAATGGCATCCCCTTAATATTTTTTGATTTAAAATCGAATATAAAAAGCAAATCTTCCCATTCATTATTATCAAGTATAAAGAAAGCGAAAGAACAATTCCCCGAACTCTTTTATTACAATGCATTTATCATTGTTAGTCATAAAAGTACAAGCAGAATTGGAACAGTAACATCGAAGATACAAGAATATATTGATTGGAAAGAGTCAACCGATGCGGAAACAACGTCTAGTATAGAGTTATTACTAAAAGAAACATGTACAAAAACACGCTTACTAGATATTCTTGAAAACTTCACATTATTTAGAAATAGACCTGTAGGAATACAAAAAATTATAGCAAGAAATCATCAGTTGATTGGAGTAAATAGTTCAATTGAACAACTTCAACGGCATATTGCAGCTTATAAAGAAGGGACAATTTCGAAGGAAGAAGCTAAGAAAATTGGCTTGTTTCTACACTCTTATGGGGCAGGAAAGAGCTATTCGATTGTTTTCTTTTGTTTGAAAATAAATAGAAAGTTTGTTGGTGCATTCAATTTTTTATTGGTTACTGATAGAAAAGAATTGGATAAACAGTTATATAATACGTTCACTAAAGTTGGTGCAATACCAAAGGATGTAATTAGGCCATCTGCCGATACCACACTACCAACATTATTAAAGCAGGGCGAGAAATTTATTTTTGCATTGATTCATAAATATGCTTCAAGTTCGGTTATAACACAACGCGATAATATAATAGTAGTTATTGATGAGGCTCATCATGTACAAGGTGGTTCGTTGGCATTGAATCTTAGAAGGGCATTGCCAAATGCATCGTTTATAGGATTCTCGGCAATGCCTATATTAAAGGACGATAAGATTACTGAAAAGCTTTTTGGAAAACCTATAGCCGAGTATGATTTTAAAAGTTCAGTTGCCGACGGTGCTACCCTACCCTTATATTACGACAATAGAGGCGAGAACCTTCAATTAGAAAATCCAAAAATAAGTAACTCATTAAGAGAGGCAATTGAAGCGGCAGATTTAGATATTTTACAAACAGAACGACTAAAGCAACTATTTAATAGAGATTATCCCGTAATGACCGATGAAAAGAGATTGAGGGCTATCGCTAAGGATGTTGTTCAGCATTTTACGAGTAGAAAATATATGGGCAAGGCCATGTTTGTAGCTGTTGATAAAGTGACGGCTGTTAGAATGTACGACTACCTATCGGAAGAGTGGGCACAATATCTTGAGGAAAAACGGATTAGCATCAAAAAAATAAAGGATACTACTATAAAAGCCGAAAAACAAAAAGACTGGGAATGGTGTAAGGCAACTGAATTTGCTGTTATTGCAAGCAAAGATCAATTTGAAGAAGAAAAGTTTAATGACTTACAACTCGACATTGAGACGCATTGGGCAAAAATGAAGACTCGTAATTTAGAGAAAGATTTTAAGGATAAGGAACATCAATTTCGTTTGGCAATTGTTTGCAATCTATGGCTTAATGGTATTGATGTACCGTCATTATCGACTATCTATTTAGACAAACCCCTCATGCCTCAAACATTAATGCAAGCAATTTCGAGGGCAAACAGAACTTCAGAAGGTAAAGAATACGGTTTAATTGTTGATTATCTGGAAAGTTATTCGTCGATGGCAGAAATACTTTCTATGTATGCTATTGTAAATTCGGAGAATACTGAAAGTCAGACTGAATTGCCCTTAAAGCCTTTGTCTGAATTAGGAGAGAGTGAAGTGATGAATGTAGACAACAAATTGTAGGTATTAGGTAAAGTAAAATCATCGGCAGCAAATACCTTCCTGATTTTAATTTTATATAAGGAGACGCAATTATGAATTGCGTCTCTTTTAATATTGGTTAGTACTCAACAGTACGAGTGTGCAAGCTTCAATTGTTTCAATACCGCTTTTTCGAGCCATTTCAAATAATTCATCATTTTCGGTTGCAGGATTAAAAATAATTCGCTTCGGCTGTAATGAAAGGATGTAATTATAATAATCAATTTGATTCTTAGGACTCAAATAAAGCGTTACAGTATCTATACCTTCAATTTGTGGTGTTTCGATACCAATCTCTACGTCACCAATAACGCCCTTTTTATTTCCTATAGCCACAACAGAATGGTTGTATTTTCTCAGCTGTTTGATGGCTAAATAACTGTATCGCTCCTCATTTGTAGAAGCGCCTAATACCAATGTTTTTTTATTCATAATAAAATAATTTATTGGGTCAGGTATTGTAGGGTCAGGTATCGTAGGGTTCGGTCGCGCAGGGTCAGGTCACGCAGGGTCAGGTCACGACCTGACCCTACAATATCAAATAAAAAAGCCTACACCAATTTGATGTAGGCCATATAATAGATTAGATTCTCAAAATTTTTATTTTGCCAAAGCCGCAGCCATTGTCTTTCCAATGTCAGCAGGGCTAGCTACCACATGAATACCACATTCAGCCATTATCTTCATTTTAGCAGCAGCAGTATCATCAGCACCACCTATAATTGCACCCGCATGACCCATTCTTCTTCCTGCAGGAGCAGTTTGACCAGCAATAAATCCAACTACAGGTTTTGTTGCATTGTCTTTTATCCAATAAGCGGCATCAGCTTCCATGCTACCACCAATTTCACCAATCATAATGATACCATCAGTTTCAGGGTCTTCCATCAACAACTTAACAGCTTCAACAGTAGGCGTTCCAATAATTGGATCACCACCAATACCTATAGCAGTACTGATACCTAATCCTGCCTTTACAGCCTGATCTGCAGCTTCGTATGTTAAAGTTCCTGATTTTGAAACAATCCCAATTCTTCCTTTCTTGAAAATAAAACCAGGCATGATACCCACTTTCGCTTCGTCGGCAGTAATTACACCTGGACAGTTAGGCCCAATTAAACGGGTTTGTTTACCTTGTAAATAATTTTTCACTTTAACCATGTCTTGAACAGGAATACCTTCAGTAATACATACCACTAAGGCAATACCCGCTTCTGCAGCTTCCATAATTGCATCTGCAGCAAAAGCAGGTGGAACAAATATGATGCTTACGTTTGCGCTGGCAATTGCAACAGCATCAGCTACCGTATTAAAAACAGGTCGATCTAGATGTTGAGTTCCACCCTTTCCAGGAGTAACACCACCAACTACATTTGTTCCGTACTCAATCATTTGAGTAGCATGAAAAGTTCCTTCTGTTCCGGTAAAGCCCTGAACAATAATCTTCGAATCATTATTTACTAATACTGACATAACTTATTTGTTGTTTTTTGAGATGCGGCGCAAAAATAGTGCAAACCATCATCCGATTGTTAATAATTGACAATAATTTGCGATAACGTTTTTAAGAAGTCCAATTTGTGTTATTTGTAGCTATAAAAGTTACTATTTTTCATTAGATTAACGTAAGAAAAGGGGTTGATAAAAGATTTTCTGGGGAAACTAAATATAGCAGACTGTAATGCAGCGTATCCTTACTAATGCGAATCAAGGGTTGAAAGTGCCGTTAGGTACTAAATATTGGTATTAAAATATTAAAATGAAGGCTTGAAGTACCGTAATTACGACATTATTTGCGTTTGAAACTATAAAAAATGTTTCTTTTGAGCATTTTAAAATGATATGTCGTCCCTACGGGACTTTAGGCAATTATTATTCACCTG
>CANCPA010000285.1 GCA_947379895.1 Chitinophagaceae bacterium
AAAATTGTTTTTCTAATTCAAATTTTTTAAAGTTATACAATGGCATCAATTAAAGAAAAGTTCGAGATTCCCGGTAATTTAAAAACGTGGTCTTATGCTTTGATAGGAGTGGGATTACTTGCTTTGATTCTGGGTTTTGTTCAAAAGGGATTGAGTAAAGACGAGCATGAACAAGCAATATTTATAGGTACTATAATGTACAATACTATTTTTTGGACATTAGTATGTAATGCTAGTATGTTTTTTATTTGTGTAACTACTTTAGCAATGGGTGGATGGCAACATGTATTCAGAAGAGTTCCAGAAGCTATCTCTACTTTAGTTCCTATTTTTGGTTCAATCACCTTATTTGTATTATTATTTGTAGTTTTTACTGGTAAACATGATATTTATCATTGGTTGGATACCAAAGCTGTAGATGCTGATCCAATTTTAAGAGGTAAGTCTGGATTCCTTAGTGTTAAATTCTTCACTATTTGGTCGATACTTGCTATAGGTTTGTGGAGTTTCTTAGGATATAGAATTCGTTTATTGAGTAATGAAGCTGATCAAGCTCAATTTGATAACGTAACAGGATCTCAATTTATTTATAGAAGTGCAGTGAGAGCTGCTATGTTCTTAGGTTGGTTTGGCTTAACTGTGGGTTCTACTGTACCATGGTTATGGATGATGAGTATTACACCACATTGGTATAGTACAATGTATAGTTGGTACACTTTCGCAAGTTCTTTTGTTAGTGGAGTTAGTTTAATGGCTCTATGGGTAATTTATTTAAAGAACAAAGGGTATCTTGAATATACCACTCAAGAACATTTACATGATATTGGAAAGTTCATGTTTGCTTTCTCTATTTTTTGGACTTATTTGTGGTTTTCTCAATATATGTTGATTTGGTATGCAAATATTCCTGAAGAAACTATCTATTTTAAATCTCGTGTACAAGGTGCGTATAAAGGAATATTTTTCTTCAATTTGATTATCAATTTCCTTTGTCCTTTATTAATCCTAATGAAGAGGGCTGCAAAGAGAAATTATACTTTAGTTACTTTTATGGCTGTTTTAATTCTTTTTGGTCATTGGATTGATTTTTATCAAATGGTTATGGGAAGTATCAGCAAAGACGAAGTAACTTTAGGATGGTTAGATTTCGGTATTCTTAGCTTATTTGTTGGTTTGATGATTTTATTTGTAGCAAGAGCGTTAGCAAGTAAACCTCTTGTACCAAAGTATCATCCTTTCTTAAAAGAAGGTATTATACATCATACTTAGGAGTATTTAGGGAAAAGATTTTTATATATTTTTCTAAAATAAGGAATCAAAAATTAAATAGTTTGATTCCTTATAAAGGTTATAATCTGAAGTATTCATGGTTATAAATATTAGTAGAAAAGCGATCAAATAACAATAAAGTCAATCATTATACTTTCTTAGTTAAGAAATTAAATTTTGATTGTCTAAAGCATACAAAAACAACAGTTAACATTAACAACAACAAAAACAACCTTTAACATGACATTGTTTCTAGTGATAGCAGTGGTAGTACTGTTTTTTCTTGTAATTTTTCAAATTGCAAAGGCGAGTGAGTATGTAGCAGTTTTGAAGGGTGAGGATATTAGCAAAAAGCAAAGCAATAAAATTAATGGCTATTTGATGGTCATATTTTTAGTTGCTGGACTTTTTGGTGTATGGTATTGTAATGAATTATTGTACTCTAAAACGCTTTTGTACGTTGGTTCTGCTAGTGTTCAAGGTGACAAGGTAGATTCAATGCTCGAAATAACCTTAGCTGTTACAGGTATTGTTTTTATTGCTACTCAAATCCTTTTATTTTGGTTTTCCTACAAATACCAAGATAAAGAAGACAGAAAAGTTTTCTATTTCCCTCATAACACTAATTTAGAATTGCTTTGGACTGTTGTTCCTGCGATTGTATTGACAGTTTTGGTTGTTATTGGTTTGAGAAACTGGTATTCATTTACTTCTGAAGCCCCTAAGGATGCTCAAGTAATTGAAGTAACAGGGAAACAGTTTGGTTGGATTTTCCGTTATCCGGGTGCTGATAATCAATTAGGAAAAAAATACTATCGTAATATAGATAACGCTTCAAATAGTCTTGGTTTAGTTTGGGATGATGCAATGTCTCATGACGATATCGTTACAGAACAAACTGTTTTTGTAGTTAAGAATAAGCCATGCAAATTTATCATAGGTAGTAGAGATGTTATACATGATGTTGGTTTATCTCAATTCCGTTTAAAAATGGATGCTGTTCCTGGTATTCCTACTACTATGTGGTTTACTCCTAAATATACCACAAAAGAAATGGCAGAGAAAACTGGTAATCCTAATTTCCAGTATGAAATTAGTTGTGATCAAATGTGTGGTAATGGTCACTATTCTATGAAAGGTGTCATTCAAGTTGTAACACAAGAAGAGTTTAATGAATGGCAAGCTAAACAAAAGCCTTATTATTTCTCTGCTTATCCTGATAAGGATCCTTCAAATAAAGTTATTCCTGCTACAGCAGTTGACAGTTCAAAACATACAACTGCTACTATTAATTCAACTTCTATTCAAAAGTCTAACACAAAAATTTAGTCTTAAAATTAGGGTTAATTTATTTTTCTAGTTTTACTAATTGTACAAAAACATAACAAACAACCTTTATGAGTAACGAAGCAGTTCTTCATTCACATGCACATACTTCTCACGAAAGTCATGATTCTCATGGATCACATGAACATCACGAACATCATCAGGACAGTTTCATATCTAAGTACGTATTTAGTATGGATCATAAGATGATTGCTAAACAATTTTTGATTACCGGCATGTTTTGGGCAGTTCTAGGTGGTTTAATGAGTGTTTTATTCCGTCTGCAATTGGGTTACCCTGATAGTTCATTTCCTTGGTTAGAAGATATTCTTGGAAAGTGGGCTAAAGGTGGACATATTACACCTGAAGCTTATTATGCATTAGTTACTACTCACGGTACTGTGTTGGTATTCTTTGTATTGACTGCAGGTTTAAGTGGCACTTTTGCTAATTTCTTAATTCCTCTTCAAATTGGAGCTAGGGATATGGCGTCTCCATTTATGAACATGTTGAGTTTTTGGTTCTTTTTCCTTGCAGGTTTGGTGATGTTATCTTCAATCTTTGTTGAAACAGGCCCATTCAGTGGTGGTTGGACAGCTTACCCTCCTTTAAGTGCATTAGGAGATGCTTCTCCCGGTTCTAAAACAGGGATGGATTTGTGGATAGTGAGTATGGCTTTGTTTGTGGTTTCTTCATTATTAGGAGGTCTTAATTATATTGCTACTGTTTTGAATATGCGTACTAAGGGTATGAGTATGACTCGTTTACCTTTAACAATTTGGGCTTTATTCTTTACGGCAGTTCTAGGGGTATTATCTTTCCCTGTATTGTTTTCTGGTTTTATCTTATTGATTTTTGATAGAAACTTTGGTACTAGTTTCTATTTGTCAGATATTTTTGTGAATGGTGTAGGTGCTTTACCTAACGAAGGTGGTAGTGCTATCCTTTATCAACATTTATTCTGGTTTTTAGGTCACCCTGAAGTATACATCATTTTATTGCCTGCAATGGGAATGGTTTCTGAAATATTGAGTACTAACGCCCGCAAACCGATTTTTGGTTACATGGCAATGATTGGTTCTATGTTTGCAATTGCAATATTAGCCTTCTTGGTTTGGGCTCACCACATGTTTGTAACAGGTTTAAATCCGTTCTTAGGATCAATATTCGTATTACTTACGTTGTTGATTGCTGTGCCTTCTGCTATAAAGGTATTTAACTGGTTGACTACTTTATGGAGAGGTAATATTCGTTTTACCCCTGCTATGTTATTTGCTATCGGATTTGTTAGTCTATTTATTTCGGGTGGTTTAACAGGTATTTGGTTAGGTAATTCAGCTTTAGATATTCATTTACATGATACATATTTCGTTATTGCTCACTTTCACATTGTAATGGGTGTTGCAAGTATGTTTGGAATGTTTGCTGGTATTTATCATTGGTTCCCTAAAATGTATGGTCGTTATTTAAATAATACCTTAGGATATGTACATTTCTGGATTACAATCACAGGAGCATATTTAATCTTCTGGCCAATGCACTACGAAGGATTGGCTGGTATGCCACGTCGTTATTATGATTATAGCATTTGGGAAAGTTTCAAACAATTTGCTAGTTTAAATCAATTCATTAGTTTGATAGCGATGATTGTTTTCGCGGTTCAATTATTATTCCTGGCTAATTTCTTCTATTCAATCTTTAAAGGAAAAAGACTTCGTGTTCAAAATCCTTGGGGTTCAAACACTTTAGAGTGGACAACACCTATCAAACCTGGACATGGTAATTGGGAAGGTGAAATTCCTGAGGTTTATCGTTGGGCGTATGATTACGGTAAGGATGGACAAGATTTTATCAGTCAAGTAACACCTGTAGGTTCACATGAAAGTGTACATTAATAGGTTTTAACATTCAAAAGTTTCTATTTTATAAAGCAGCTTTTATTTTTGAGTAAATTTTTCATGATAATGCCCTGATTATTCAGGGCATTGTTGTTAGTATATATCTTCAACACAAAGACACAAAGAAAAACAAAGGAACTAATTAATTTTGATTTTTTACTTTGTTAGATATATCTTCAACACTAAGATACAATGACACAAAGAAGCACAAATTTTTAATTAAGGAAGATTTTTTTTTAATTTAAAATAAGTTTAGTCTTCTTTTTTTTAATTCTTTTCTTTTTCTTCTTTTCTCTTAGCGTCTCAGCGTCTTTGTGTTGTAGAAAAATAGTTAAACAATATATTTTTTATTATAATGGTAAAGGTCAGTTATTCCATAGTTCGTACTTTGCCCCTTTTCTATTTATAATGATTTATATCATTAAATCATTTTAAATAATTCTAATCTTAATTTTAATGGATAATAATACGCTCACAAATTCATCTGTTTCTTTTTCAGTTGCCTCCAAAGTCAAGGATTATTTCCAATTGATGAAATTTACTTTAAGTTTTACTGTGGTATTTTCTTGTGTAATTTGTTATTTAATTGCCCCTAAAATTGTTGAATACAATTGGTCGATGATTTCTTTGTTGTTTCTTGCAGGGATGCTAGTTACAGGTAGTGCAAATGCCATTAATCAAGCTGTTGAGAAGAATACTGATTCACAGATGTCACGTACAAAAGCTCGTCCTGTTGCAAGTGGACGCATGTCTGTTACAGAGGCTTATATTTTTGCATTCCTTGCGGGAGCTATTGGAATATTTATGATGGCTTATTATTTTAATACATCATCAGCATTGCTTTCAGCTTTTAGTTT
>CANCPA010000286.1 GCA_947379895.1 Chitinophagaceae bacterium
TTTAAGATTAATAATTTGATTATGCTTAACCAAAGTTTAAAGGAAACGTATAGTAAGCGGTTGAATGTAGAGACTGAAACAGTTGTTTTGCAATCGGAAAATGAGAAGCTGCTGATAAGAGTAAAGGAGTATATCGAAGAACATATTGATGATGAAAAGCTCTCTGTAGAAGAATTAAGCAAGCACGTATTTATGAGTAGGGGTACCTTATACAATAAATTACTCGAATTGACAGGAGAGACACCTGTTGAATTTATTCGCTCCATTAAATTGAATAAGGCAGCCATGTTGCTTGAGAATACGGATTTAAAGATGGCACAAATTGCTTACACAGTGGGCTTTTCATCTGCCAACTATTTTACTAGAGCCTTTAAGGCGAAGTTTAATATGCTACCAACTGAATATGCGGAGATGAAAAAGAAGGGGCAAGAGTTGTAGGTAGTAAAGTATAAGGGGTAGAGGGTATATGGTATAAGGAGTAGTGTGTAGGTTAGGGTGTAGGGTATGATAATTGAATAATTTATGATTGAGAAGAAAAACATATTGTTTATTAATGGTAGTGCAAGTTCAAATTCAGCTAACCAAAAACTTATTGAAAAAATTGCGAGTATGATGAATACTCGCTTTAAATTGACATTTTGTAAAGATTTAAAATTACTTCCTCATTTTGACCCTGAACTATCAATTGACAATCAAACTAAAGAAATAATAGAATTTCGAAATGAAATAGAACGAGCAGTCGGAATCATCCTTTGTACTCCTGAATATATTTTTAGCATTCCAAGTGGTTTGAAGAATGCGATGGAATGGTGTATTTCTACGACCCTTTTTTCGGGTAAGCCATTGGGACTTATAACGGCATCTGCTAGTGGCGAAAAAGCTCACGAAGAACTACTACTTATTATGCAAACAGTAATGGCAAAATTTACAAAAGAAACAACCTTACTTATTCAAGGAATAAAGGGAAAGTTCGATTCAAACGGGGAACTTATAGACGAAAAAACGATTAGACAATTGAGTGATTTTATTGCAGCATTTGAATTGTTAGTTATTGAGAATTAATGTTATTCTATTGTCTTTATACCAATAATATTTAATTATCTCTTCTCTATTTTAGAAGTTTACCCTAATTATTTTACCTTCATATTTCACTGTTTGATTGGGTTTACCAATATCAACTCCTACTCCATTCTCATTTTTAACTATTACAATCTGAAATATCCTTTTTTGAAGCATCCTCGAAAATTTACCTACGCAATCTCCAATTGTTAACGTTCTACCCTTATCATCCCACTTAAAATCGATAGTTGTAAATTTTCCTTTCTGATAATTGTAGTTATCCCCTTCATCTTCATATAATTTAAATTGACCGTCTGCCCCTTCATAGACTCTAATTTCAAGGGTACTATCATTTTTTTCATTGCAGTACTGCTTAAATACTCCCATTGGGATAATGGAACCTGCCCTTACATAAAGTGGAATAACATCAATTGGCACCAACTTTTCTGTTTGTAATCCCTCCTGTAGCCTCTCCCCAGTCCAGAAATCAATCCACTCTGCCCCCTTTGGCAGATACACTTTTTGACTTTGAATTTTACCTGTATAATTATTCAAGAGGTTTGCAGTAATGTCACCCTTTGACCTATTCACATAAAAAGAATCTGTTACAGGACAAACTAATATTGATTTTCCAAAAAGATATTCATTTCTCACATTATATACGTCGGTGTCTTTATTAAAATCCATTACCAATGCACGCATCAGAGTAGAGGACTGTGAAGTGACTGCCCATGCATTCGAATAGATATATGGTTGAAGCCGATAACGAAGATTGATAAATTTTTCAATAGCATCAAAAGCCCAATCTCCCCTATTGCCAAACTGATAGATTTCCCTTGGAGTAGCCTCTCCGTGCGAACGCATCATTGGACAGAATGTTCCAAACTCTAGCCATCGTACATACAACTCACGGTAGGCGGGGTCATTGACACCATTTGGATATTTTGCCCTTGGGAAAAAGCCTCCAATATCAGTATTCCAATAGGGAATTCCACAAAGGGAAAGATTAAGTCCAGCCGAGATTTGATTTCGCAACACATCCCATCTTGATTGTACATCGCCCGACCAAGTCATAGTGGCATAACGCTGCTGACCTGCAAAGGCGGAACGAGTAAGGATAAATACCCGTTTATTCGAATTTATTTTCCGTTGGTGCTGATAAACCCCACCCGTTGTCAATAATGGGAATGCATTCCTCATTGTTCTAAAAGAACCTAGATAAGTCTTGCAGTCATCATCGTTAGGTTTAGGGTCTAATTGGTCAGGTTCAGTAGCATCCATCCACCATCCATCCATTCCCAATGAAAATATATTTTTTTTCAAGTATTTCCAATAGATATCACGTGCCGTTGGATTGAAGGCATCATACACTTGTACAGCAGGATTTTTGGGCCAAGTAACAAAATCGAATAACATATTACCTCCTTTCATCTCCTGAAAAATCTTCGTTTTGTTTCCGAAAGAAGGCCATACAGAAATGATAATATGCGCATTCATACTATGCACACTATCCACCATCGCTTGGGGATTTGGGAAGCTAGGGTTACCAAATTCTGTCGAATTCCAATTGCCCTCATCTAGTCCCCAATATTGCCAATCCTGAATAATTCCATCAAGGGGGACATGTAGTGAGCGGTACTTTTTTACTACATCTAATAGTTCGTATTGCGATTTATAGCGTTCCTTGCTTTGCCAGAAACCAAAAGTCCATCGAGGAAACATTGGAGATTGCCCTGTTAGTGTACGCATTCCCGCGATGATGGCATCGGGATTATTGCCTGCAATAAAATAATAATCAGCACAATTGCCGACTTCCGAATTAAAGGAAACGACATTCCCTATGCTAGAATAAGTTGTTGAAGAATAATTATCCCAAAATAGTCCATAGCCCTTTGTGGATTGAAAAAAAGGAACTGCAATCTGCATATTCCCCTGTTTGAGCAAAATGGTTTGATTACGTTGATTTAACCTTCCTGTTGCATGTTGGCCCAAACCATAAATAGCCTCCTGTGAATCAAGTAAAAAACTTTGTTTTACACCTAATTTAGTTTCGGAAATAAACTTTTTATCCTCAAATCTAAGTTCTTTTTCTTGAAGGAGTTCTTTGTCATTGGAATCAAAATAACCAATACGCCCTGTTTTGTTATTAATTTTCACTATTAGCTTTTCACTACTTACAAGCAGTTCATCCTGATTTTTAGAGAAATTAACCTTGACTTTTTCAGGTGACATAATCACAGATAGGCTTTTCTTATTGAGTTCCTCCGTAAATGAATACTTCAAGATACGAACTATGACAGGGCTATAGAATTCCACCTTGATTTTTGAAGAGTCAATCAACAATTCAACTCCATTATTGACGTACTTATAATTTTGAGCAGAGGAAGAAAGGCAGGATGTAATAATCAATACTACTATTGCAATAAATTTCCCTTTCATTATTTTATTTATTTTATGTTACTATTGAGTAAATGTGAAGTATCTCTAAAAGCGATGCTTTTCGATATTATTTACTGTCACTTTTGTTCAAATTAATTTCTATTCTATCAATATCTGGCGCCCATCCGGTTGAATTTGAAATCAGAATGATGTTATTCCCTTTCCTTAATTGAATGGGAATACGTTTACTTCCAATTTTTGAGAAACTTCCTGAATTTAAACCTGTCAATTGACTTACCACACCGTTGATTGATAATGTGGCAGTACGCTCTTCAGCAGATAAATAATACAATGTAAGAAAGTAACTCCCTTTTTCATTAGCATAAACATCTTGAAATTCAATAAAGTTATCTGCTCGGTTTCCAATATTTACCGCTTTTGCACCACCTGAACAGGAAGTATCCGCTTTAACTTTTGCCTGATTTGGCACTAGAACGGTATTGTCGAGTAGGTTGAAGTTATTCAGCCATGCATATTCGGCCTCAAATACCTGCTTTGACTTTACTTTTTCGGCAATAACTTTTATCATCGAAACTGCATGTGCTGGAAGAAATACCGAATATCCTGAATCCATTACGCCTAAATCCTGATGCGACCATAAATCTCTTACTGTTGACTTTCCGATTATATCGAGGTCTTTCCATTTTACAGAAATAGTTGCAGAAGAAGGCGTACGATTGAATAACACAACTGCTATTTCTTTACTTTGAGCGCCTTTTAAATGCTTTGCCCACACCTGCAACCCCTCCTTTTCGGATAATAAGTGGGCTTGAAAACCACTGCCATCTTGATTGACGGCAATTACTTCCTTATTGGTAAGGATTTCTTTTGTTTGTGCATTCATCTTAGTCAAATCGTTTCCTAAGACAAGTGGCGATGAAAGGATACACCACATACTAAAGTGGCTTTTATCTTCCTCAAAAGATAATCCACGACCCACTTCAAGCATATCCATATCGTTATAGTGTCCGGGTTTGGCATAAGGTGCCAAGTATTTATTTAAATCAATGATTCCTGTTATACTTTTCCATTTGGGGATGGAACCTGGCACAAAGTTGATGTCTTGAGACATACGCCACGAATCAGCTATAGAGGTTACCCAAGTTCCAGGGAACTGCCAACGACAGACATTGAATTTAACATCGGAACGTCCTGTAGTATTGATGGCGGCATTGATTTCGTTGTAACGAGTCTTTTCATCTAACTTGTTTTTCAATCCACCGCAATAATCGACTTTCAAGAAATCGAAACCCCATTCCTTAAAGAAGAGGTTGGCATCCTGTTGGTCATGATTATACATTCCACCACCGACTCCCCCGGGCTGTCCACTATATTGAGAGCCACAGGTATTTTCACCTGCCTCGGAATAAAACCCTGCCTTCAACCCTTTGGAATGGATATAATCAACGAGATATTTCATGCCGTGTGGAAATTTCACTGTATCAATCCTTAGATTTCCTTTATCATCTCGACCATTAAAGAATCCATCGTCGATATTAATGTATTGAAAACCAACGTCTGCCAAGCCTGACGATGCCATTGAATCTGCTTGGCGTTTTATGACATCTTCATCTATATGAACACCAAACTGATTCCAACTTGCCCATCCCATTAATGGAGCATTTGCATGGCTTATTTTTTGCGCCATTGAAAGGAATTGCAGTAAAAAAACCATTGTTATTAAATAACAAATATGTTTCATTTTTTTATTTTTTGTTACTAAATACTATATAATTTTATAAATAAATAATTC
>CANCPA010000287.1 GCA_947379895.1 Chitinophagaceae bacterium
CTGGACCAGTTGTATTCAGTCCAGGTTATGATAGTATTTATTTTACAATCACCCATCCAGGAATAGATCCGATTCTTAAAGAAAAGGCAGATAAGAAAGGAAAATCTGCTGGAATAAATTATACCACAAATAGACTTGAAATGTATTTAGCTACATTTAATAAAACTGGTCAATGGAATAAACCTGAACCATTTCCTTATAATAATCCCAATGCTTACTCAGTAGGTCATGCGGCAATGAGTACCGATGGAAAGGTTTTATATTTTACTAGTGACATGCCCGGAGGAATCGGGGGATTGGATATTTGGTATTGTGAACGATTGATTACTGGTAATTGGGGCTTGCCTAAAAATTGTGGTGCCAATTTAAACACAAAAGATGACGAAGCATTTCCTGTTATTGCGCCTAATGGAAATCTATATTTTGCGAGTAAAGGTCATATCGGAATGGGTGGATATGACTTATTTGTTTCTGCAGGGGAGAAGAATAAATGGACAAAACCTATCAATATGGGCTACCCGCTTAACTCTTCCGGAGATGATTTTTATTACTTTGCCAAAGATGATTCAAGTGGCTTCTTTGCTTCGAATAGAAAGGGAGGCTTAGGAAGTGATGATATTTATCAATTTGTAACTACAGAGCCTATCACTATATTTCATCCCAATGGACTACTTGTTTTGGAAACAAAAGTCATTGACAATGCTACTAAACAGCCGATTGCTGACGCAGCTTTAGAAACTCAGAATACAAACTCAGATGTTCAATGGAAACAGAAAAGCAATTATGATGGATTGAATTGGCACGAAGCAGAGGCAAATAGCCCTTATGCAATTACTGTCAGTAAAAAAGGATATTACTCAAGTATTGTGGCCATCAACACAAAAGATGCTTACACTGATACTTTTCGATTAGTAATTCCTCTTGACAATCAGGGAGGCACAAAACCTACTCCAAGAGTATATAAATTGAATGACCCAATTACTAGTTTACATGAGGGAGATAAATTTAGGCTGAATAATATTCATTATGATTTTGACAAGGATAATATTCGTCCCGATGCTGCTTTAATTTTGGATACGCTTGTTGATATATTAAAGCAATATCCAACAATGATTATAGAATTATCTTCCCATACAGATTCAAGGGGAAGTGATCAGTACAATTATAACCTAGCAGACAGAAGGGCGAAATCAGCAGTAGCCTATTTAATCAGGCAAGGAATTGACCGTAAACGATTAGTTGCAAAAGGTTATGGCGAAATGATGTTGTTGAACAGATGTAGTAATGGTGTAGTTTGTTCTGAACCGGAACACCAAGAAAATAGACGAACAGAAGTACGGATACTTAAATTATAGTGGTTAGTTATGAGTTATGAGTTATGAGTTATGAGTGACAAAGTCTTAGTGAACTCATAACTCATAACTCATATTTCATAACTCTTTTACTCCCACTCACTTTCAAATGCATCAAAGGCTTTCACCTTCTTAGTAGCCTTAAAATGAATGATTCGATAATCGGCAAGGTCTAAAACTTTAAATGGATCTTCTGCTACGATATCTTCAATCTCTTTCTGAGATTCTGCAGTAGCAAATATCAGACCTCCATCTCGGGGTTCTTTTCTTCCTGAGGCAACAAAGTTGCCTGAATGATAGTATTTATCTACAAATTTCATGTGAGCTGCCATATTGTGGTCAATTTCTTCTACGGCTACTTTATAAGTAATTTCAATGATATACATAAGTACATTTTAAATGTGAAAAACAAATGTAATGGAAGTTTTTCTCACAGATACTGATATAGGTCAACTCTCTACATAAAGTTGCTTAGGAATACCGAATAAATAAATTGAGTAATTTTAAAATCTTTGTACTTGACGCTTTCCAGTGCTACTTTGTAGTAAATAACTCCTTTTCAAAAATAAGTTTCTATTGCTACGAAGTAGGATTCCTTTGTGAACTTCTTTTCAATTAAGCACAAGAAAAAAAGGATAGTCTTTTCTATGAGGTAGCCTTTTTCTTTGCTTATTAGCCTTCTAAATCAAACCCTTTTTTATATAATTACGGGTAGGTTCAATAATGTAAAACATGAAAATCTTCCCTATCAACAATCAATTTGATGCGTGAAAAAGACGAATTACATGTACAAATAAAGACTCTTTTTTACCTGTTTTCCAGTTAAGCCATTGCACTCTTTTAAGGTCATTTTCTTCAATGTTACTAGTGTAATCTTACGCACTCTTTTAGCACTACTACGTTCTGTTGGGGCTTCTCTACGAGCTATTCCTGCACTTCTACGTTCTGTTGTGAGAAGAAATACGTCTTTGAGGTCATCTCACAGAACTGTTTTAACAAGAAACAGCTTGTAGAAGAGTCCCAACAGCGTATTGAGGAGTATTCTACGAGCTGTTTGGTGCTGCAATAGCGCATAAGGTAGTCCTCTACGCACTGTTTGACGCCGCAACAGCAAGTAAGCTTGCTGCAACACGTCGTAGGAGTGAAGAAAGAGTGCGTAAGGTACTTTAAAATGAGCTTTTTAATAGTATTTTGTATTTTATAGTCAACAGAAAAAGGGTTCAGTGTTATTTTTTTTTATTATTTATTTGGCAATTTAGAGTTGTTTTTTTGTGAGAAAATTCAAGCAAAAAAAGCTGAATAATTAGGTTGAAAAGGGCTTTAAAAGGGAAAATAATTGCTCAAGAAATGGATAAATATCTTGGGGAATTGAGGTTGAATTTTGAGATTTTGAGAGATAAAATACAAAGTCGATGTTGCTGATTTGAATTATTTTGAAAGGCTTTTGAGTTAAAGTATTTTCATGTATTTCTATCATGATTGTAATATTTTCCATTGATATAGTTGATTTTGTAAAATTATTGTGAAATGAATAAAAATGGAAGAGCAATTTAGGAGGTTTTACCACAAAGCCATCAAGGAAAAAACAAGGAAAACAAGGTTCCCCTTTTATTTAGGTGAAGATGTATAAGAAATGACATTACAATTCGATTCCAAAATCATTGAGATTATACGACTAAAGTAGTCATTATAGTTTCAATGCTTGTTACTACTAGGGAATGTAGTTTAAATAAATTGAACAATTATGCCACCTCTTCACTTCTCGCAAGGCTCTTCCCACAATCCTGCAACACCTTCAGGCCAATTTCATTAAGTTAAGGAAATTCATATTGGCGGGAATTACTATAAACACAGGATTCCATTTTCATTCTCTTCGAAAATCACCAAGACTGTCACACAGAGGCAGTAATTAGAGGTTCTCAAGTTTTTTGAGATGACATCGCATACTCTCCGAAAATCAGAGTGACTGTCAAGCTGAGCCCGTCGAAGCTGTAAGCAACTTAAACTTTCATCATTGATTTTCAAACAAATCAACTTCTTGTCATTAGCAGTTTATCGAAGTGCAAGCAACTATAACCATTCGACCCGACTTCGAGAGCCTCAGTCTGACAGGTTAATTATCGATGAGTCCATTACAATTTATAAGATGTCATTAGCAGCCTGTCGAAGGCGCACAAAGAAGTAAATAACCTTAATTTAGACCGGTTTCGACAAGCTTAACCTGACAGCTGTTTCTTAACTTAACGACATTGCCCGAAGGGATGTCATTATTATAGAATTATAAATGAGAATTCACCTAAATCTCGTAGGACGACATTTATAATCCTTCCCATTTCTTTAACAAAAACAAAAGCACTTGTTTTTAAAATCTCGCAAAACTCATAATTCATGCATCATATTTCAAAATTATTCTCCCCTTTATACTTTCAATTGCACTAGTATTGCAGTAATATTTTTTATGAGGTAATGTCGAAACCTCAAATCTCATTTGTTGCATGCTAATTAATTGAGGCTTTATGAATATCTACAACATTATTACCCCACAAAGCCTCTTTGCTTACATCCATAAGTCAATCCTCCTTCAATTACTCTTTGCATCTTCTATTCATTGCCCACCCTGATTTATTTTGCTAAGTACCATTTTAAATTGAATGCAATCCACAAAACATTTTGCATGAACCATTAAAAATTTCAATCGTACTAATTTTTTTTTTGGACTATCCATTTTGTATTTCACGGATACCGCATCGAATTTCATAGGTACTAATTTTTATTTCTTTTGTAAGGTGATTGATTTTATTAAAACCAATTTCAATTGTCCGCATACCAAATGGTAATTAGTATGTACTATTTAACCCAGATTACGCAATAGACACGTTATGAAATTCAGAAATACAAAAAAGACAAGTTTTTATACAGATTTTTTGGCTGATGACATAATAAATTACGTTGAAGTCAAACAAGTCAAGTAAAAGCCGTGTTTGAAGTAGTTGTGAATTGTAATAGTGTCCTATTGCGTAATCTGGGTTTAATAAAAAAGTATTTAGCAAACAAAGTAAGCTGTTCAAAATCATTTCAATAAGTTATATAACATTTCAATGCGTTGTTAGACTTAAAACTTAAAATTTAAAACATAAAATTGATAATAATGGATAAGACTCAAAAAGCTAAAGCAAATATGTTTATCGTTATGGGATTGTTCTTTTTAAAATATGCAACCTCATTGGCTAGCTTTATTCAATTAGTTTCCGAAATCACAGGCTTTACATCTGCAGTCAATACACTTGATGCTGATATAAATAAGCAGGGTACAAATATTAGCGGCATTACTGTCGGAAAAGATGAATTGTTAGATAAGGCAATCAAGCTATTGGTAAAATCGTCTAGGAAAGCAAGAGTTTGGGCCGTAAAAACGGGTAATTCAATTTTGGCAGCTAAGTTTGATGTGAGAGTTTCTACTTATGTAAATATGAGTCAGACTGAAGTCCTGAACGCACTAACCGCAGTAAACGAAGAGTTAAACACCCACATTCTTAGTCTCCTCAGTTATCGGGTAGTTGCTGCTGATATTACAGATATAACAAATGCAATTGCCGCAGCACAATTATCTATTGGAACTCCTAAACAAGCAATCATTAACAAGCAGGTAATTACGCAGCAAATTGTAGTAGATATTGAAAAATGTAGTGACTTTTTAGAATTAATTGATGACTTATTAATCTCTGAATATGAGGACAGTAATGCTGAGATGGTTACCGAATACAAACTTTCAAGAGAATTACAGCCAATTGGTGTACATCACACAGGACTTTTAGCAAACTGTTTGGATGCAATCACCAAAAAGGTTCTAGAAGGCGTTTTAGTGACAATTGTAGAAATTAAAAAGTTTAAATT
>CANCPA010000288.1 GCA_947379895.1 Chitinophagaceae bacterium
GCATTGTTGCTTGACACATCACTTGCTGCATTATAAGATACATAAGCACCCGTAGAACCAATTGTAGGATCTAAATAATAGTACTTAGGACTTATATTAACCAAACGACTATTCGTATAGATATTATGGAAATCGATAGGTGCATCGTACGGGTTTGCAACATAAGAATAACCATTTGCAGAACTGCTCAATCCAATATTATTCGAATAACCGGTATTTGAAACACCACTTGTTGTGTAAGTAACATTACCTGTAATGAAGTTACCTGTTGCCCTAAGTGTAGTAGCCGCATTCATTGCTAATTGAGTAGGCCCCGTAACCATAACAACACCTGTTGTGTAAAGGTCAAAACTTCTATCCCCTCTAATCAATACACGATAAGATTGATAAGGATTCAACAGTTCAGTTTTAGTATTAGTTACTGTATCCCAACCACCTCTATAATAAAATGCAGAAGGTGCACCTGTTAGTGTACGATCCAAGCCATAGGTACCATCTAATACATTGTGGTTTACAGTAGCATCCTTAATACCAGTAATAAAAGTTCCATATCCAGTATTACTGTAGCTACCACTTTCTTGCCATGTATTATACAGATAATTGCTAGCGCTATAAACACCACTTGCACTTAAATCTCTGTAAGCACGGAAGCCTTTAGGAATATAACGCTCTACTGTTGCAGTACCAGTGATACTACCACCCACAACACCAAGTATTGCACTATTTGCTATTGAAGTAGATTTCATGGTCAATAAACCCGCAGTATTAAAATTACCCGCAGTTACTGTAAGTACACCTGTTAGGTTTACTGCCGTACCTAATGTTAGTGCTGTAGCAGCTGCACCAGTATAGTTTACCGTTAAATTACCCAATGTATTAGAACCTGTAGTCAAATTCAATGTACCAAGTGTTGTACTTGTAGATTTGAATAGACTGATTGTTGAAGTAGATGTTGTACTAATAGTACCTAATGTAGGCAATGAAGCACCTCCAACACCTGAAGCATTTGCATAAGTAAGATCATTACCATTCAAGTCAAGTACAGAACCTGCTACTAAAGTAATACCACCACCTGTGGCATTACCAACTTTTAGGTTTACGTTAGTTGAACCTGTCTTAACTAACTTAATAGTAGTAGAATTACCTGTATTTGCTTTTACTGTGAACCAACGAATCGGACTCACTCCATCACCTGTAATTGTTTGTGTTGATCCTGATGTACCTGTCATTGACAACGTAATTGAGTTTGCATCAACAGGAGGCGTTACTGTACCTGTTTGAACTAAGTTACCTGTAAGGCTGATAGTAGCAAATGGAGCAGAACTAGAACCATCATAAGTTGCACCATTAATAGTCAGATTACCTGCAATTGCGTAAGTATTACTTCCGCTAAACAACTTAGTACCACTACCACTCAATATTAAATTCTTGTAAGCAACAACTGTAGAAGAAGGTACTGTAAAGGCTGTATTTTGAGCGTAATCAATAGTAGTTCCAGTAGCTATAGTACCATAAGTATGAGAGATTGTACTATTTTGTAATTTTAAAGTACTATTTGAAGATAAATCAATGGTACCTGTTAATGACGCAGAAGGCAATATATTTAAGCTAACAGCTGTAGTACCATTACCTAGTATGACCTTTGATCCACTACCCGAAACTGTCCAAGCAGACCCGACTGTATCCACACCATTATTAATATGGAATGTTTGTCCTGCTGCAGTAAAGTTAGAAGGATGTGTTCCACCAATACCTGTTGAATTTGAACTCCAATTAGAAACATTTGTTACATCTGTTGAAGACGTATTATAATAATCTACAGTTCTAGAACCTGATACTGATACACTAGCAGTAACTGCACCTGTACTTGAATTTGTTATAGAGCCAGAAATTGTACCTGTTGTTACTGAATTTAATCGAACATATACTGTTACAGGATATCCCGCAACATTACCACTATCAGCACCTGCACCACCTACTCTAGGAAGGGTCAAAGTTGATGCAAATCCACTTGAAGGCAATTTAGAAACTTCATAACCTGTAGGAGCTGTTACAATTACACTTGAATCAAGGTAATTAGCCGTAACTGTGTAGGTTTGAGTAGCTGAAGGGGTAGCTGTATTTTGACTAAATGAAGTCAAACTTGAAACAGATGTATATACAATTGGAGTAGGATCGTAATTAACCACACCATTGAATATTACATCATCTACACGCCAGTTAACTGTTCCAGACCCACCTGCACCTGTAGAGTTATATCCGTACAAACGATAAATAACAGGCGTACCAGCAACACTAGTTACTTGAGTAGTTACAGGTGTTTGTAATGCCCAAACTGAATTAGCGGTAATAACTCCAGTAGCTAAATCAGTGGCATAATTATCAATACTACTTCTCAAAGCAAAAGCCTTAGGACCTGACGAAGTAGATCTTGTTCCAAACGTAATTGAGGTAACTGTAATATTAAAGCCTAAATCGGGCGTTAATTTAAATTGATAATAAGGATTTGTTGATGTACTAAAGGTTGTTGAATTCAATGCAAGTCCAGCATTATTTGCACCTGAAGCACCTGTGTAAGCAGACGATACACTCGTAGAATTTCTAAACTGTGCAATTGTGCCAAAATCATTACCATGACCGGCAGTATCAGCTGTAAGATGTGCAGCTGTAATTGAATCGGTTGCATTTGTAAATGACCAATTAGCTAAAACCTTGATACTATTGAAAGTACTTGAATTTACATTCGAGAAACCACTATAGCTTGCTCTTAATACAAGGTTAATATCAGTAGAATCATATTTAATATTACTGAAAGTAGCCAAACCTGCAACCGCAGTAGCAGATAGCGTACTCGAAGCTGAGATAGAACCACCTACTGCGGTCATTGCAATTGATCCTACAAAATCTAAATCTGTATTATTATTTGCATCGAGAGCTAAAACTGTAATTGCAGGACTAATTACAGTAGTAACAAAAGTTGTTGTAGGCTGTTGAACAAATTGAATTTTGGTTGCTGTTACTTCCAATCTATTAATGTCGGAAGTACTTATTGATACTGCACCACCACCATTCGAAGTCGCTAAATCAGAACCTGCAACAGATGCTGTGGCACTAGTTACAGTAAATACTATTTGTTGATTATCTGTAACTGTTGACATATAAGTAACTCGCAATTCTAAATTTTTGTTTCCACCATCTGTTGCACTCACATTTAAACCTGTAAATGCAATTGTAGTTGCTCCATTTACTGCTACTTCTGAAAGATTCGTAGTTCCATCAAATAATGCAGCAGACCTGATTGCAGTCGAACTACCTGTAGAGAAACTAATTGCAGTCAATGTAGTTGGCAAATTGTCTGCATCGGCAGTTCCACCTCCATCACGCAAGGTAATACCTTGTACACCAATTGTATTAGCAGAAGTCAAAGATGAACTAGCTTGATAAGAGGCATACGCAATATTTGAATTATAACTATATCCACTATTAGTGATAATATCTGAAACAGTTGATGCAATAGCAGTACCAGACAAACTAAAAGTAGTAGGGCTACTATTCGGATCATTACTAGCAATTGAAATACCTGCAGACTTACTTCCTAAGCTAGTAGGAACAAAAGTTATAGTAAACGTTGTAGAACCACTTGCAGCAACACTGGAAGAAGTTGAAGACTGATTAACAGAGAATTCAGAAGAATTAGCTCCAGAAATAACCACTTTCGGAGAACCTGTTAATGATAAACTTGCAGTACCTGTATTTTGAATAGTAAACGTAACAGCAGAAGAACTACTTCCTGAAACGTGACTACCAAAGTCATAAGTACCACTAAAGTCAGCCCCACTTTCTTGTAAATTAATATTTGGTGTTGCAGGGGCTAAACCTGTACCCGTAACTGTATAAGTATAAGACGGATTTGTTGCGTCGCTTGCAATAGTGATTGTAGCGGTCTTTCCTGCTGCGGTCGATGTAGGAGAGAAAGTAATAGTATACGTAGTCGTACCTGTTGTAGCAGCCACTGTACTACTAGTAGAAGATTGATTGATTGTGAATTCACTTGCATTCGCTCCACTTATTGCAATTTTAGGCGTTCCACTAAAAGTTAGTGTTTTAGTACCTGTGTTAAAAACTGTAAACGTAATTGCAGAAGAAGAAGAACCAGATTCTACTGAACCGAAACTATAAGTACCCGAACCGCTCGAAATACTTGTTGCACCTTGTTTTACACTAATAACTGAAGTGTAAGCAGTTACAGAACCATTTACGGTAATTGTACTTGTTGCAGCATTACCACCACTAATAGTTACTGATTGACTATTATAAGTACCTGCAGCTACCCCACTCTTTAAGCGAACATAAATTGGATAACTAGATAAACTTCCACCTGTGTAAGGTATTGAAACTGATGAACTAAATGTACTATTATCAGTAGAGACTTCATAATTTGTAGATCCTGTCAATGTCAAATTACCAGAAGCAGGAGACAAATTAGCTGCACTTACATTTAATGTTTGAGAGCTTGAAGGACCAAACGATTCTAAATAATTAAAACTTGAGAGTGTAGAAACAGAAGGCGTAATTGAAGATGGTAATACAGAACCAGCAATTGTAAAGCCATAACTTGATGCTGAAGGTGCACTAAAGCCCCAACCACCTGTTGTAGTTTGTCCACTTGCATAATACCTAATTGTTACAGTTGTTCCGGCAGGTAAATTTTGCAAAGGAGAAATATCCGTTAAGCTAGTTTGACCAAGAGTTTGTGGGGTACCAATTTTAATAATAGGAGAACCTATTAGAGTAAAATTAGTACCATCTAAACTGTAAGCAAATTGACTTGTAACACCAGGAGATACTGTATAACTAGCAGTTCCTGCTAATCTAGCATCGATAGCTGCTAAAGAGAGTGTATAATTTGCTTTTGCAGTTAGAGTAGTTTGGAAATAATCTGTATTTGAAGTTGCAATACCATTATTAGAAAAACCAGTAGTTCTGAAACTGTTTGCAGCGGCACTAGTTGCAGCACTTCCCCCACGAGTAATGAAAACGCTATCATTAGGAGCAGTTCCTGTAGAAACTAAATTTGCATTAAACGTTTTTGTACCTGCTTGTGCATTACCTGCACCACTACCCCATCCTGTAAAGTTCCAGCCTGCGATTGTACTTAAAACTGTTAAGGTTTGAGGAACACTCGTTGCAGCAGCATAGTTAGCATTACCAGCCTGTGCAGCGGTTATAGTTGT
>CANCPA010000289.1 GCA_947379895.1 Chitinophagaceae bacterium
CACGGTCAATGATATATCTCGCAGCACCACCATTTTGAGTAAATACACTAGCCGCATTTCCGTAAGGATTTGCATTTTCGATAGCCAATGCCTCATCAACAGTAGCCACACGCAAAATAGAAATGACTGGTCCAAAAATCTCTTCCTTAGCAACACTCATTTCAGGAGTTACATAATCAATAACAGTAGGGCCAACATAGTAGCCACCTTCTTTTCCTTCAACAATTACTTTTCTACCATCAACCAAAATCTTTGCCCCATTCTTTTCCGCTTCGTCAATATATCTTTCAATTCTTTCCTTCGATTCTTTTGTAATGACTGCGCCTAAATTCTTTCCAGGAATAATCTTCCTTGCTTCCTCACAAATTTTTTCTACAATATGGTCAATTGCTCCAACACCAACCATTGCACCCGCAGCCATACATCTTTGACCCGCACAGCCACTCATCGATGCGATAACGTTTTGAGCAGTCATTCCTGTTATTGCATCAGGTAAAACCAATAAGTGATTCTTCGCGCCACCTAATGCCAAACATCTTTTCAAATTTTGAGTAGCCCTTTGATATACAATCTTCGCTACTTTTGTTGACCCAACAAATGATACAGCTTCTATTCCAGGATGGTCACAGATAGCTTCTACTATTTCAACATCGCCATGAACAATATTGAATACACCGTCAGGCAAACCTGCTTCTTTCAGTAATTCTGCAATTCTTCCACAGCTTAAAGGCACTTTTTCAGAAGGCTTAATTATCATGCAGTTTCCTAGGGCTAATGCGTTTGGCATTGTCCAATTCGGCACCATCGAAGGGAAATTAAAGGGTACAATACTTGCCACAACTCCTAGAGGTGCATGTTCAGTTCTACATTCAACCCCACGACTTACTTCAAGCACTTCACCTGTAACCAATTGAGGTAATGAAACTGCAAACTCCGTCAATTCAATACACTTTTCTATTTCTGCTACAGATTCACTATAAATCTTACCATTTTCTTCGCTACACAACTCTGCCAATTCTACCAAATGTTTCTCCAATAAAGTTCTATAACGGAAAAATACTTGCACTCTTTCTTTAATTGGTGTACGACTCCATATAGGGAATGCCTTCTTTGCAGCAGCTACTGCAGCATCTAAATCTGTAACTGCACTTAAAGGTACAGTTGACAGATGTTTACCATCTACAGGAGAAAAAACATCCAAACTTTTCGAAGTGGAGGCATCTACAAATTCTCCATTTATGTAATTCTTAACCGCGTTGTACTTCATCATTTATTTATATTAGTAAAATATTAAATCGTTAAAAATAAGGTTCGTTATGTTAACCTCCAAATATTTTTGCACATTTTATCAATAAAAAGTCATTAAAATGGCAGATTTAAAGAAATAATTTACATTTTATAGGAAATAATAAGATTCTTAATATTTATTTTTAAAATAATAACTCAAGCCTGTGGTACTAAATAAGCTTGAATTTAAAACCCATTTTTCATTATTATGAGAAGTTAGAAAACAAAAACAACTTTAAACTTACATCCTATTAGATGCAAAAAGTAATGGTATTGAATAGCAGTGTATAATAAAATAAGGCATGACTTAATAAATATTTTAGAACTTGTTCCGCATAGGTTACAACTCATAGGAAATAGGTTACGACCCAATAAGAATAGGTTACAACTGATTTCTAATAACTTAAAACCTATAACTTAAAACTTAAAACCTACAACTTATTAACTATAACTTATTAACTATAACTTATTACCTACAACTTACTTTCCAACCATAAAAGGCACTCCATTACCTACTATCCCATTTTCTACCAAGGTAATTCGATATGAACCTGATTGCAAACCACTCACATTGACAGCATTCATTCCATTTTGAATCACTTGTGTTTTGATTGTCCTTCCAAGATAATCTTGAACCAATATTTGACTATTTGAAGATATGTGGTTAGCCATAATTGTCATATTTCCTCTTGAAGGATTTGGGAAAAGGCTTAATTGTGCAACATCTGATTTCTTACTAATCAACACAATATTTGAATAAGTAGAAGTCCCATCCTTAGATAATATCCTTAGTCGATAATAATTATTTTCTGCATTACTTGACTGAAGAGTTTGTTGATAGCTCACTATATTTTGAGAACTTACTAGACGAATACTATTAAAATCCACTCCATTATTACTGTATTCAATATGATAACTTTCAATATTTAATTCATTATCTACTTGCCATTTCAGGTTCAAAACGCCCCTTACTTCAACACTTGTAAAACTAATTAGAGAAATCGGCAATATAGAAATTGGCATTCCTGCACCCACCATCGAAGAATCTAAGGGTATATTAATATTTACTCCTGTTCCATTCGCTTCCACTGCCCCCACATCGTAAGTAGTACTCCTTGTTACACCAAAAGCATCTACTTTGCTAAGTAAGGAATCATAATTTAAAGAGTTAATTGCAGCATCTTTCAGTGCTGTAGGTGCTGCTAAGACTCCGTTAGTTCTTGTTCCAAAAGTCAATGTCTTACTTGTAAAACCTTTAGTATTCGTAAAACCTAAACCCTTTGCCGCATTATAAATATTCCCTTCTGCAAAATAAGTAACAGGCAAACTATCAGGAATTCTATGACCATCAACTGTATCGATTGTCAAAATATCTGTGGTTGTATCCACAGCAATTGCTTGACCTTTAGTCATTTTTATTACATTATTTGCAATGACTAAGCCTTGTGGTTTATATGGGGCGTTCAAACCCTTGTTTGAATGATTATATCCAATTTGTATCCCTGCACCACCATAACAATTAACTATCGAATTAAACGCCACGATACAACTATCTGCCGAATAATAGCCCGGTATAGGAACCGTATATCCTTCGCCAGGTGCCTGCCCACTATAAATATATATTGGACCAATTGATGCATTCGTACTGTTATAATTGGTATTAATACCTTCGATATAATTGTTAAATACCTTTTGCCCTTTATCAATCAATCGAATTCCATATTGATTGGTAGTAACAGTATTTGGCGTTGTCTTGATAATGAAGTTGCCATAAACACTATTATATCTTCCCTGACGCATCGTTATGCCCCCATCCAAATCCTTGAAAGTATTATAACGGTATGTATTTAAGTTTGATTTGTTAGAGATAATTTCAGGGTCAGTGGAAGTGCCGTATTGAAATAAATTGTGTTCAACCACATTATACCCATCATTATTCGACATACTCCCCAATCCAATCCTTATTGTTTCCCCCTCATTTCCTCCTTGCCATCCACGTCCTTTAAAGTAGTTTGAATCTATTAAATGATAGGTCGAATAACCTCCAATCGGATAATTAGCACTATCATACATCACTGCAATTGTAGGGCCTCCATTATATTTATTGATAAATGTACAATGGTCCATCCTGTTATGTCTGCCATAAAAACTAACCCATCTATTCAGTGTATCAGTAATTGCTGTAGGAGTAGCTGTGCAACCTGTGGAGTCGCTATTATAATTATCAATAGTAATATTATTTATACGGCAATAATAGGCTAGTGCAACGTTACCTCCTGAACCCCCTCTAAATTGTATTACATCATTTAAACCAGCATTTCCATTCGTAAATTTGAAACCTGTAATCAGTAAATGATAGCCACCAAATTGTAGATAAGTATTTCCACTAAAAATAACACCATTAAAAGTTTGTGCTTTCAGTACAATCCAAGCACTCTTACTACTACCGCTTAAATTGGTGAAGGCAATTTGTCCCCAATTATAAGTACCATTCTTAACGATAACTGTATCGCCAGGTTTAGCAGCCGTCATTTTATTGATAAGGTCTGTCTTTAAACTAACCGTAAAATTGGTAGCATATAATGAAAAGGGGCATACGGCAATGATTATTAACATTGCAAGCATCTTTGAAAAAAATGTGCTCATTGTCATTCTTTTAGGTGGTGTTAAATGATGACTTATTTTTTTATTCTACAAAATTGATACCCGAAATATCTTAAAAGCAATCATGAAATTTAGATATAGTATCAACACTAGTCATTAGATAAAATAAATAGGCTGTGAAAATAATGTACTTATAAGATATTTGAATAAAAATCACCGTTATCGTTTCCGGTAATGATTAAAACCAAGAAATATATCCGTAAAATTAGTAGAGACAAGGCATGCCTTGTCTCTACATCATCACCTTGTCTCTACATCATCACCTTCTCTCTATATCTTTCCCTTGTCTCTTTATAGATTTTAAAAAATCATTTATAGGTATTTCGTAAATTATTATAAGGATTTTGTGATTATTATTTGGTAATTGAAGAGTCTATTAAGTTATTAAATTACTCACCTTTTCAATTACTTTTTGGTCCTTGTTTTTTCCTAGTTTCCTTCGTGGTAAAACCTTCCTCAACAGAAATAAAATTCGAAAATTCATAACGGTACATGATGCCGAAAAAAATCAGACCTATATTTTCGCCTTTCAATTTGCAAGTCATAACGAAAAACAATTAAAACATGCAAGCATTATTAGGTGTCATTTTTCATTTTATTGGTGGGTTTGCCTCTGGCAGCTTTTATCTTCCCTACAAAAAAGTTAAGGGTTGGAGTTGGGAAAGCTTTTGGATTGTGGGAGGATTATTTTCTTGGCTAATCGTACCTCCAATTGCGGCTTATCTTACCATTCCTGGATTTGGAACTATTATTTCTAATTGTTCAGGTACAATTCTAGCTACAACTTTCTTAATGGGTATTTTATGGGGAATTGGAGGACTAACCTATGGTTTGGGCGTTCGCTATTTGGGCGTATCCCTCGGAAGTTCCATCATACTCGGCTTGTGTTCTGTGTTCGGGGCTTTAATTCCTTCAGTCTATTATTACTATCATCCAACAATAGGAAAAGATACCATTGCCGACCTCTTCACAAGTCATTGGGGAATCATGGTACTGATTGGATTGGCAGTTTGCGTACTTGGTATTGTAATCTGTGGCAAGGCCGGTTCTATGAAAGATAAAGAATTGGGTGGCTCTCATGTAGATGCTTCAGGTAGTGAATTTGAATTGGTAAAGGGTTTGATTTTGGCAATCGTTTCGGGTGTATTAAGTGCCTGCTTTAGCTTTGGTATTGAGGCAGGTAGTAGTCTTGGTGCTACTGCAAATGAAATTTGGAAGGCTGCAAACCCCGGACAAGGCGAGTTTTTATTTAGAAACAATGTCATATTCGTTGTCAT
>CANCPA010000290.1 GCA_947379895.1 Chitinophagaceae bacterium
CCCGTCATGTTTACGGTAGAAATAGGAACAGCCGTCATGCTCGGTGTATGTATCTGGATTATTACAGGTGATAAAACACAAGGTAGCCTTGCGTACAACCTGATAGTGTTCGGAGTGCTGTTTATAACATTATTATTTGCCAACTTCGCTGAAGCAATTGCCGAGGCAAGGGGTAAAGCACAGGCAGATAGTCTTCGGAAAACAAGAGAAGAAACGCCTGCCAAATGGATACAGCCTATTGGAGAAATCTTCGTAAATGAAATCAAGATTGTCCCATCCTCTCAACTAAGTAAAGGCGATGTTTTTCTTTGCGAAGCGGGAGATACCATACCGATGGATGGGGAAATTATTGAGGGCATCGCTACGATTGACGAAAGTGCTATTACTGGAGAATCTGCTCCTGTCATAAGAGAATCGGGTGGTGATAAAAGTTCTGTAACAGGTGGTACAAAAGTGCTATCCGATAGAATAAAGGTTCGGGTTACAACAGAACCTGGCGAAAGTTTCTTGGATAAGATGATTGCTCTTGTAGAAGGGGCAAGTCGTCAAAAGACACCGAATGAAATAGCATTAACCATCTTGTTGGCAGGATTTACACTCGTATTTATCATAGTGTGTGTGACCCTAAAACCCTTTGCCGATTATGCAAATACGCCCATCACTATTGCAGCATTCATCTCCTTGTTTGTCTGTTTAATTCCTACTACAATTGGCGGATTGTTGAGTGCAATTGGAATTGCGGGAATGGATAGGGCTTTAAGAGCAAACGTGATTACAAAGAGTGGTAAGGCAGTAGAAACCGCAGGTGATTTGGATACGCTTTTGCTTGATAAAACGGGGACCATCACCATCGGAAATAGAAAAGCAACTAACTTTTGGCCGGCTGGTGGCATTGATAACAAGTCATTCATTGATGCTTGTGTGCTTTCTTCCTTAGCCGATGAAACTCCTGAAGGAAAATCAATTATAGAACTAGCAAATTTGGGCAAGGATACATTTAATATTGATGGAGCAAAATTTATAGAGTTTACTGCCGAAACAAGGTGCAGTGGTATTGATTTAGCTACAGGATTGCGCATTAGAAAAGGAGCTACTGATTCGATTCGCAAGATTGCCGAAAAAGCAGGTAATTCATTTCCAAACGAAACATTAGAACAAGTAAAAAAGATTTCTTCTAATGGGGGAACACCACTTGTAGTTTCTCAAAATGAGCAAATAATGGGTGTCATTGAATTGCAGGATATCATCAAACCTGGGATTCAAGAAAGGTTTGAACGCCTTAGAAAGATGGGGGTAAAAACAGTAATGGTTACAGGTGATAATCCTTTGACTGCAAAGTTTATTGCTGAAAAAGCAGGTGTAGATGACTTTATTGCCGAGGCAAAACCAGAGGATAAAATGAACTATATCAAGCAAGAACAACAAGGAGGAAAGCTTGTGGCGATGATGGGTGACGGTACAAATGATGCGCCTGCCTTGGCACAAGCAGATGTAGGAGTGGCAATGAATAGTGGTACTGCAGCAGCAAAGGAAGCAGGAAACATGGTGGATTTGGATAATGACCCCACTAAGCTCATTGAAATAGTTGAAATAGGTAAACAGTTATTAATGACGAGGGGTACATTAACCACTTTCTCCATTGCTAATGATGTAGCTAAGTATTTTGCCATCGTTCCAGCATTGTTCATTGCGTCGATTCCAGGATTACAAAGTTTGAATATCATGAAGTTGCATAGTCCTGAAAGTGCTATACTTTCTGCTGTCATCTTCAATGCCATCATTATTCCTGCATTGATTCCATTGGCGTTGAAGGGAGTCGCTTACAAACCAATCGGTGCGAGTGCCTTATTAAGAAGGAATTTATTAATCTATGGTTTGGGAGGCGTAATCGTACCATTCATTGGGATTAAGCTATTGGATATGGTTGTTAGTATTTGGTTCTAGATTATTTTCGCATGAACTTTTTATCAAGATTTTGAACATAATGCTTTCCGTCTTTTGGCATATCCCATGGAGTAGTCTGTTTAGTATGAATGGTAAAAAGTTCTTTTCCCTTTTGCAACTCAACTTTTATTTTCCTTCTGAATCTTCGGTTTGCCTGTTGTTTTCCAGGTTTATCAGATGTAGCGGTAGTAAAACCAATAATAGGTGTTTTATTTCTTGAGTTCGACATTTGGCAAACATACCGTTTTATTAATTTTTATAAATCATTTAATTATTTTAATCACACTTAATCATAATTATGAAACAGCACATTTTTCCCGCATTAAGACTCACAAGTATTAGTATCGTCGTGTTTTGCGGATTGTATTCTTTAGTAATTCTTGGATTTGCCCAAATTGCTCCTAATAAAGGGGAAGGGCAAACCGTCATCGTCAATGGAAGTGTAAAAGGATTTGCCTTGGAAGGGCAGAACTTTACTCAAGACAAATATTTTAATGGTCGCCCTTCTGCTGCGGGAAAAGGTTATGATGCCTCATCCTCTTCCGGTAGTAACTTAGGGCCTACAAATCCTGCCTATCTAAAACAGGTTCAAGATAGGATTGATACTTTTTTGTTACATAATCCTACTGTAAATAAAGCAGCTATCCCTGCCGATTTGGTTACATCTTCTGGAAGTGGTCTTGACCCTAATATCAGTGTACAAGGTGCTTTGGTACAAGCAAATAGGGTAGCAAAAGTTCGTAATCTTTCACCTGAACAAGTGGTTTCTTTAGTAAATAAACAAATTGAAAAACCCTTACTTGGACTATTTGGTACAGAAAAAGTAAATGTTTTGAAGTTAAATATTGCTTTGGATGAATTGAAGAAGTAGGAACACTTAACTTCAAGGAAAGGAGCCATTATAAAAATGATACAGTTCCCAAGTCCGCCAATAGTACCCTCAAAAAAAGCGATACCATTCTCAACCTTAGCGATAGGGCTTAAAAAAATAACAGTACTATAAAAAAGGTTAGCGATGATGCCACCCAAAAAAAAGGTATCATTACTTACTATTTTAATGGCACTTAATAAATAAATGGTACAGTTCCTAACACTAATTATGGCACAGTTTTTTTGTAGTATCCTATTCCTAGCGTTAGGAATGGTACCGTTTAAAAAACGGGTACTATCGAAAAAGTTAATCATGGTATCATGAAAAAAAGTGATACTATACCTTGTGTTAGGTGTGGTACTACTAATAATAATGGTACACCTCCGAGAGTTAGCAATGACATTTTCAAAAAAATTGTATTATTCACTAGGTTTTAATAAGAGATACAAAAGGGGTATCGCGAGTATTTTTAATTAATTTTATTAGAACTTCTTGCTTTCATTAATTATCCTTGTTTACTTTTTAGTAAAGTACCTTAAATTGTATCTCCTATTTTTAGGGAGTTCTAATCTTTTATTATTATGCCAGAAGAAATAAAAAATAATGCAGAACACTTTTTAGACCTCATCCGCAAAAGTAAGCGTGGTAAGTTTAAGATTTACATTGGAATGAGTGCGGGGGTAGGCAAAACATTCAGAATGCTGCAAGAGGCACATACATTGTTGAGAAATGGAGTGGATTTAAAAATTGGATACATTGAAACCCATAATCGTAAGGAAACTCACGATTTATTAGAAGGATTACCCATCATTCCAAGAAGAAAATTATTTTATAAAGGAAAAGAACTTGAAGAATTTGATGCACAAACAGTGATGAACCTGCATCCTGAAGTGGTAATTATTGATGAATTGGCACATTCAAATATTGAAGGCAGTAAAAATAGCAAACGTTGGCAAGATGTAATGGACATTTTGGATGCAGGAATCAACGTAATTAGTGCTGTCAATATACAACATATTGAGAGTCTTCATAGTGAAGTCAAAAAGATTACTACCGTTGATGTATCTGAACGGATTCCTGATAGCGTGTTACAACAAGCTGATGAAGTAGTTAATATTGATTTGACAGCCGATGAGTTAATCATGCGCCTAAAGGAAGGAAAGATTTACTCGGCAGATAAGATAAAAGTTTCATTAAATAATTTCTTTCAAAGTGAAAGAATACTGCAATTGCGTGAACTTGCCCTTAAGGAAGTGGCGAGTCAAGTGGAAAGAAAAATTGAGACAGAATTGCCAAGAAACACCATTTCACGACCCGAGCGATATTTGGCATGTATCAGCAGTAATCATGATGTAGCCAAAAAAGTAATCAGGAAAACGGCAAGGTTAGCAAGTTATTATAATAGCAAATGGTTTCTTTTATACGTTCAAACGCCGAAAGAAGATGGAGATAATATTGGATTGGCTGCACAAAGAAAACTAATCAATAATTTCAAGATGGCTGCCGAAATGGGGGCAGAAATAATCAGGATTAAGAATAAAAATATAGCAAAGGGTATATTTGAAGCGGCAGAACAAAAAAGTGTGACGACTATTTGTATTGGTAAACCGCATTTGAGTTTGACGAATATCATCCTGAGTTCCGCTGTTTTCAATCAATTATTAAAAAAAATGTCTGCATCTGAAATTGACATTATAATTTTATCATAATGAAATTAAAGGCAAAATTAACGTTAGGAATAGGGTTTCTATTCATTGTCATATTGGTTTTTGGCATACTTGGCATTGTATCAATCAGTAAACTAAGCAGCGATGCAGATAAGATTTTGAAAAATAATTATAAGACACTTGTCTTTAATAATAACATGCTAAAAGCATTAGATGAATTACCAAAAAATAAAAAGTCTTTTGATGAATTTGAAAAAAATCTAAATTATCAAGAGGAAAATATAACAGAACTCGGGGAAGAAGAGGCCACAAATTTGTTGCGTAGCAATTTTGAAGAATTAAAAAGAAACCCTAAGGATAGTAGTAATTACCGAGAATTAAGACAAGGAATACAACAGATAAATACAATTAACCAAAATGCGATTCTTAGGAAAAATGAAACAGCAGCAAAGACGGCAGATACTGCTATTTTTTGGCTGACTATCATATTTTCTATCCTAACCATTATATCTTTTACTTTGACCATCAATTTTCCTGATGTTATTTCCACTCCTGTAAAGGCATTGGCAAATGGGATTAAAGAAATTGCCAATAAAAATTATTCAAACAGGATACATCTTGATCAAAATGATGAATTTAAAGAACTTGCCGATGCCATCAATACAATGGCAGAAAAGCTAGATGAATATGATCATAGTAATTTGGCTAAGATTAAGTTTGAAAAAAGTAGGATTGAAAC
>CANCPA010000291.1 GCA_947379895.1 Chitinophagaceae bacterium
TTTTCAAAAACATCCGCTTTATCGTGAATCATTCCTTTAGAGCGATAGTATAATTCAAAACCAAGCAAAACCGCTAATGGTACAGCTTGTCCTAATACGGTTTCTATTGTACGACTCAATTTTACATGTATTAAAATTGGCATCAACATTTCAAACCATATATTAACTATCAATGCTGTGACTGTAGCTGAAACGGTAGAAAAAGTAGTTTGTCTTTTAGAAAATAAACTCCAGATAATAGGTGCAAACAAGGCACCGCCTGCAATTGAAGCTATCTTCAGAACAAAATCAACTATTCCGCCTACATAGGGTACCAACATGGCTATCCCAACAGTGCCTGCGCCAAATAAAAGGGTAAACAAACGAGCCATTAAAATCAGTTCCTTTTCACTTGCTTTTGGTCTGATTAGGTTTTTGTATAAGTCAGTAGCAAATACAGTGGCAGCAAGATTAATTGTTGTGTTAGCCTTACTTGAAGTTGCTGAAATCATCCCGGCCAATACCAACCCAATTAACCCGGCAGGTAATATTTTTTGGCAAAGCATCATGTACGCTCCCTCTACCTCCAATCCTTGCAAATTAGGGTTTATAACCCTATAAATCATGGGAGGCAACATCCACAATATCGGACTGATAAAGTATAATATCGTGAATATATAGGCCACCTTCTGTGCATTCTTTTCATCTTTCACACTCGTATATCGCTGTACATAGCTCCAATTACCCCCTATATACATGGTTTGATACACAATAAAGGCTAACATGAACCCAAATGTATAATCATCATTAAAGGGCTTAAAGAAGTTTGCAGGCGCGTGTTCAATAAAATGATTCATTCCACCCACTGTTTTAAGTGCAATCGGCAGCACAATCAGCACTGATGCGGTAAGTATTACAAATTGTACCACATCGGTTACCAACACAGCCCATAACCCTCCTGCAGCGGTGTACAAAACAATGATTACCCCGATTATTATGATGCAGGTATTTAAAGAATAAGGCGTTGCCACATGTACCATTTTACCTACCGGATATAATACAGAGGCTGTTGTAAACATGCTCATCGTAAGTACTAGATAAGTATAGAATTGCTGTGTTTTTAATCCGAATCGTCTACCAATATATTCAGCGGCCGTCTTTACACCCGTTCGTTTCCAACGCTTTGCAATAAAATAAGCCACGATGCCGCCACTGATTGCCATTGTAAGTTGAATGGCATTAGCTACTATTCCATAACGGTAAGCAATAGAACCCCATACGACAAATGTGCCAGCAGAGAAATAACTGATAAATAGGGATAGTCCGTTTATCCACCAAGGTGTTTCGCCTCCTGCCTCGAAGAAAGCCTGTCCATTCTTACTACCCATTCTGGTAAATGCCAGTCCTATTGCGAAGATTAGCAGCGCAAAAACTGCCATTACGATGAAATCTAATTGTACCATTTCTTTTTAGTTATTAGTTATTAGTGGTTAGTGGTTAGTTATAAGTGGTTAGTTGTAAGTATTATTATTTTGAAAATATCATATAAACTACAGTCTAACAACTAACCACTAAACACTAACAACTAAAATGCCCTTACAGCAAATATTGCTGCGGGAGTTGTTGCTGAAGGATGATTCACCTCAATGACCAAACTTGATGTGGTGATTGAAACAGGCAATACTATGGTATTGATTGTTTGATAATTATCCTTTTTGCTATAAATAATATTTCCTTCGCCATCCTTGATTTTATAATCCCTTATCACAAACGGCATCACATTTTCGGGATGCCCCATCAAGACACTTTCCATAGGGTGGTCGTAATCAGCATCAAAAACCAAATCGATTCGACTGATTGTTTGCTTTTCTTTCCATTGAATAGTTAATGCAGGAGTTGTATCTGCAAAATTAGCTACCCATGCATTCGGTTGCGTAGTAGGTCTATCAATACCATTTGAAATATTAGCTGCAGAAAAAACATTCAATGGAGAACTAAGTTTCAAGGCAAGATTATGTCCTTCGGGTCTTCTTTGAGGACACCAAAACTCGAATGTATCCATGCCAATTTCCGCAGGAGGTGTTTGTTTGCCATAGTTAGAAACGGCCTTGTTTATTTGATTAAAGACAGTCAATAAACCCGTAATCCTTTGATTTGTATAGCATAATTGTACCTTTTCATTTTTCAGGATGGTAAAGAAAGCATACGTGGTATCCTTTAAAACAGATTTGAATTGAACGGTTAAATCATTCTTACCCTTCTTTAACGGAATAGACTTGATTTCTAAAGTCATATCAGGGGTATAGTTATAGGCTTTGATACTGATACGAAGTTCCACTTCGAGAGTAGTATCTTCATCAGCATAAACCACGAAGGAAATAGCAGGAATCTGTGCACCTTTTTCGATAGGAATTAATTGAGCTACTGAATTAATCAAAGGCTTTTTAATTTCAGATTCAGGTAAGTGAATTATTTCCAATTCACTAGATGCAGTAATTGTAGCCGAATGAACCAAATCGGAAGAATCTTTTAATTCAAAATGAGGAATATGTTGTCCTGATATTTGTAAGCCCGTTTGAAGTTCACCAATTAAATTATTGGTAAGGATGTCTCGAGGATTGAGTCCTTTTTCCAAACAAATCTTTGCAGCAACACCTACCACCTGTGCAACATAAGCAGCAGTTGCCATCACCCTTGTAGAAGCAAAAGCCACATGACTGACACTGATAATCCTTCCTGCTAAGAATAAGTTTGAGATATTCTTGCTATACAAACTTCTATACGGAATTTGATAGATACCCTTGCTATGCCATTGATTACAACCAGGTTTCTCACTAAATAATCCATCGGCAGGATGTAAATCAATACTCCAACCACCAAAAGCAACTGCATCATCGAAGGCTTTTTGTTCGACAATATCCTGTTGAATCATGATATAATCTCCTTCGAAGCGTCGGCTTTCTCTCTTTCCTGGAATCATTCCCACCCATTCTAAGGTTAGGTTGGCGGCATCAGGGAAGTTTCCAGAGTTCTTGATATAATTCCATACACCATACACCACTTTCCATAACTCCCATTTGATGGCCTCGGTATCATGAACGGTATCTAAGCGACCACCATATTCCAACCACCACAAGCGACAGCCATAATCTTTGGTATTAAAGCTTTTATAACGGGGAATCTCGGTAATATTCTGCAAGGCAAAAGAAGGGGGTACATAGTTAACAGGCTTACCCACATCCTTGCTAAAGAAATAAAGGGAGTGACCTAATAATTCACCATATTCCTTAGTCGGGGCGAAGAGTTCACCAAACTCCGCTGTGGATTCAGCACCCATACGAAAGGCGGCACCTGCAAGGAAACCTACAATTCCATCACCTGATGCATCACAAAACAGAGGTGCTTTTACAACATACTCTGTTGAGTTCTGACTACAGAATCCAACAACTGACTCAATTTTATCTTCAGAAGACTTGGAAACTTCATAAACGGCGGTGTTTAATAACAAGGTTATATTGGATTCACATTTAACCTTATCTAGAAGGATACTATCAAAAATCATCGCATTCCCTTCAGGATTACGATAAGTATTTTCGACCAATAATTCATCAATCACCCCACCCTCTCGAGCCCATCGATTATTGTTTCCCATGTGAGAAGTGGCACCTAAAACCCACAAACGAACTTCACTAGATGCATTACCTCCTAAAACAGGTCTATCTTGAACAAGTACCACTTTAATACCTTGTCTTGCCGCAGTAATAGCTGCACATACGCCCGATAAACCACCGCCAACAACAGCCAAATCAGTGTGTAATATTTCCTGTTTTAATTTCCTCGCAACATTCAATTCATCATGTATCATAAAAGTTTTTTTGTTATAATTTAAAAGGACTAAATGGAACTTTTCTACTTAGACTTAACAAAAGTTTTCATCAAATTTTTTATTATTTCCACATCATCTTTTTTCACTTAATCAAGCCCAATAAGCCATCATTTAATAGCCAGGATTCTGGGTTAGATTGGGATTGTTTGCCAATTCAGCATAAGGAATTGGCAGCACTTTAACGTGGTCATTTAAAAAGTCATAATAGGAAGATGGTCTACTATATTGAAAAGCAAGATTTGCCTTGATAGTCTCCACTATAATATTCCATCGTTTTAAATCGTACCATCTATGTCCTTCAAAAGCCAATTCTCTACGGCGTTCCAATCTTATCTTTTGCCTTAAATCGTCCTGAGTAGTGTATTTCAAATCTGAAATACCTGTTCCTCCATGTGCTTTTCGAATTGCATTAATCGTAGCTAAGGCAATGTCCGTATTAGCAGTACCGCCAATTTCCGTCAACGATTCGGCATACATTAATAACACATCAGAATAACGAAGCCAAATAAAATCATCTGCATTATCGTTATATCCTGCATTTATGGCATCACTATATTTATTGATTACAGTACCTAAGAAATCTGTTGAGCAAGTCCTTCTAGCATCAGAAAACTCATAAACCGACTTTAAATTTTGAGCAATCATGAGTTGAGTGGTAGAATCTCCATTAACATATTGGAATTTATTAATGGTAGAAGTATATCCTGTATTACTTCCTACCCAAGTAAAGCCACCTGTTGTGTTGGTATTTCTGAAACATATATAGGAACTTGGATATCTAACGCCAATTGCGGAAGCGGCACTATTAACAGAAGGCGTGGGACTATTATAATTAAACTGAATTCGCCCATCCTCATATAATTGAGTTTGAAAACTGATATTGTTAGCTACAGTAGTTCCTGTTTTCCAACGCCAATTAGACCATTCAACTGTCAATATTCTATTAGGGGCTGTTCCTGTTAATAAATAGCTAGCATTACCACCGGTACCATTTAAGTTATCCATTAATGGCCCAACAACAGGGTCGGTGGCAGTTGATATATTTGGAGCCGTGTTACTACGATTTTTGAAACTAAGGAAACCATTGCTACTCATATAAAACGAATCGTACAAAATTCCACCGAAATAGAATGAAAATCCGATGGGTATTGCCGTTGAAATGGCATCGTCAACTTCAATAGCAGATACCCTATTAACACCTGAAATGGGATTGTATTTATCTGCAGAAGAAGAGACAGTATAAGGTTGAAACTCTTTTGAAGGAACCGCATATTTAAATTGCAAATAGGTTGATTTCATCCTAGTGAAGGCTTGATAATCGGGCGCCATACCACTTGTACCCCT
>CANCPA010000292.1 GCA_947379895.1 Chitinophagaceae bacterium
GCTGGAATAGCAGGATCACCAATTGTAAATACTGAATCTTTGGTAGTTGGTGGTGGAGCTACAAATAATACCGCACTAACACTTAAAGTTCTTGCAGGACTTAAACAACCAGTGGCATTTATGGCAATTACACTAATGGTGCCAGAACCTGCTGTATTTACTAAAGCACTAATACTACTAGTGGTGGATGTACCCGACATAAAGGAAGGTAATGTCCACTGATAAGTTGTACTAGCCACAGAAGTAACTGAATAAGTATATGAATTAGTAGAAGTAACACTAATAGTTCCTGAAATTATACTAGGCGTAGTTGGTAATGCATTAATGGAAACAGTTAAAGCCGCTCTTGCGCCTTCTACTCCATTCACCGTTTGAGAAACATAATAAGCAGTATTGGTTACAGTTCCTGTTGCAGGAATGGTAGCAGTGGCAGTAAGTGTTCCACCAGTGGCAGCTGTTCCATACCAATTTAAAGTACCACCAATAGCAGGAGTTGCAGTTAATGCAACAGCTGTTGCATTTTGACAATAAGCAATATTGGTAACAGTAGGTGCTAATGGTTTTACAGTAACTGTAGCCAATTGTCTTGGACTGCTTGTACAGAAACTTGCAGTCGCATCATATTGTTCCACATAATAATTGGTAAAACCTGCAGTGGCAGTAGAAGGAATCACTGGAGCAGCTAAAGCCACCCCACCAGTTGCTGCAGTATACCATTTTAAAGTATAAGTAGGATTAGAAGTGGAAGCATTTAAAGCTACTGCTATATCCCCAATAGTATAAGTAGGTGAACTTGCTCCAGTTAAAGTAGCTTGGGTAATTGATACAATAGATAAAGTAAATGCAACCGAAGCTGTGCTATAACAGCCGCCGCTATTATTTTTGGCAAATAAATAATAGGTACCAGCGGTTCCAACTGAAGCAGCATTAACCACTAGTGTACTTGATAAAGTATTGGAAGCCGAATGCCATTCATAATTGATACCAGTTAATGCGAGTGGTTGATATACAGTTAAATCGGCAGTCGTATTAGCACAAATTATTTTTGAAGTAGCTGTTAAATTAGGTGCAGCTGGAGGGCTTACTACTGTTACAGTAGAAGTAATTGAATTAGCAGCACAGGAAGTAGTACCATCAGTTACTTTAAAACTAAATATACCAGAACCTGTGGTAGAATAAGTACTAGCAGTTGCTCCTGTAATAATACTATTATTATTGTACCATTGATAAGTGGCACTTGCAGCACCTGAACTAGCAGTTAAAATAGCATCTGCACCTGCACATAAAGTAGTTCCTGAGGCTGTATTAGAAATAATCGCAGTTGGTAAGCTATTTACAGTAATAACAGTAGCGACAGTCGTATTAGGTGAAGCTATTTCAACATCATTCAAAAAGAATTTAGCAGTATAAGTGCCAGAAGTAGTTGCAGTATAAGTTAAACTTGAAGAAGCTGTTGTTATAGCATTCCCATCTAGTAACCATTTTACTCCATTGGCTCCTGTTGCCATAGTAGTAGTTAAAAGTACATTACCCCCTGCGCAGAAAGAAGTAGACCCACTTACAGTGGTACTAGGAATACTAGTAATTGCAATAATGGGACTATTTGCATAACAATTGGTTAAGGAATTCGTTGCACGAACAGTATAATTACCAATACCATCACTAGGAACATTATAACTATTACTTGACGATGGACCGCTAACAAGCGTCGACCCTTTATACCAGTTATATGTATAAGTGCCTGATGGACTTGCTACACCAGTTAATTGTTCACTACCTCCTGACAAGGTTAATGTAGTTCCTTGCGCAATGGCAACTAGTGGTAAAGGATTTATGGTTACAGTAGCACTTGCTGTTCCAGATTTACAATAACCTGTAGCATTTGCAATGACTGAATAATTTCCTGAAGACGTTGGATTATAAGTGACACCAGTAGCGCCACCAATAGCAGTTCCTGCTAAATACCATTGATAAGTTGGAGAAGCAGTTGATGAACTAGTTGTTAAAGTAATAGGTGTTCCTTCACAAACAGAAATATTACCACCAGTAATGGTTGGTAAAACTACCGTTGGATTTAATACAGCCGTAGTACTTGTAACAGTTCCACAACTATTTGAAACGACTAATTGATATTGATTGTTATTTTCAGATGCTGGTGCAGCACTTAAATTTAAAGTAGCAGTTGCATAATTTGAATAAACAACTGGTGCATCAATCGTACTTGCATTGGACACAGTTATATTAGTCCAAGTTCCAGCAGGTGCTCTAGTCTGCCATTGATAATTTATTCCAACACCAGTTGCAGCAGCGGTAAAACTAGTTCCAAATACATTACACAAAACACTATTACTAGGTTGAGCGGTAATAGTTGGTGCGCTGTTTATGGTAAGCGTTTCTATATTAGAATAGTTAGTACAAGTACTATTAATAGTCGCAATACGATATTGATACCCGTTTAATAAAGCGCTAGCAGTAGTATTTGCTGCAGTAATACCTAAAGTAGCTGTTGTGAAATTAGTATAAGTAACTCCATCCATACTTGAAACAATATCTGACCATGTGTTGCCACCATCTGTACTTCTTTGCCATTTTGCACTTGTCGCACCAGAAGTTCCAGTTAAAACTGCACTTGACAAATTGATAGTACTTGTTGTAGCACAAGTGGCATAAGTAGTTGGTAAAACATACTTTGTATTATTCGTAATTGTTATTGTTCCAGCTAAGGAAGTAATCACTGCGCCATTGGCATCTGTTGCTACTAAAGTATAAGCACCTGCATCTGCTAGAGCTAAATTTGTTAAGGTTAATGATGATGTAGTTACTCCAGCAATATTAGTACCATTCACTAAAGAAACACCGGCTTTTTTCCATTGATACGTAACCACATTGGTACCCGTTTTTGTTACACTCAATACAGCACTGGCATCCTGACAAGCAGTTAAGCCAACAGGATTGGTTAATACAGTAAGATTAACTGTATTGGTATTGGTAGTTAAACAAGAATTTACAAAACCAATAGTACAATAATAGTCCGCAACATTCGCAGTGGTTGCAGAAGTAGTAACTGTATAAGTAGCACTCGTTGCACCAGAAATAGCCACGCCTGCTTTATACCACTGATACGTTAAAGTTCTATTGGCAGGAGGCGCACCAGAAGTTACACTTAATACTGCAGTACCAGCCACAAAAACTGTTTTATTTAAAGGTTGTGTAGTAATAGTAGGCGCGACTAAATCTTTTACTAAAGCATTTGTTGTGTAAGTTGAAGTATAAGTAACCACTCCCGATTCAGTAGAGGTCTCTACACCATTCGCTAAACCATTTGCACCATAAGGGCCAGCAGCTATGGCATTGGCAATAGTAGTTGTAGATGTAACCGCACCACCTGTTCCATTTTTTACAGAACCAGAAGTTAGAGTTCCATTCACTCCCGATTCTTTTGCATCTGGACAACCATCGCCATCGGAATCTAAATCTAATTTGTTGGGTATGCCATCGCCATCAATATCTGTTAAACAATTGGTTTCTTTAAAATAAATTTCAGTTGCCCATCCTCCACCTGTTGTTGCTGCTAGACCATAAATTCTGTAATAGGTATAAGCAGTTTTATTAGTAAGGAAATTTGCAATGTTAGAATTATTAGTTGATAAACCACCACTTGTTGAAGTAGCTACATTGTTATAAGTTAATGTGCCAGTTACATCCGTCCAAGTAGAATTATCATTACTACCTTGTATTTTGTAAGTAGAAGTTGTAGCAAATAAAAATTGACCAGAGTAGTGACCAATCTCTAAGTAGGTTAAAATTTTTGGTGTTGGAAATTGAAAATTAAACCAAGAACTATTATTTAATGTACCCGTAGGTGCACTTGTCACATATACATTATTATCGACTCCATCTATTAAATTAGCAATTGTATTACTATTGAATGTAAAATTAATGGTAGACGGCTTAGTAATAATTAAGCCTGTTTTGTTTACAACAGTTGTGGAGCAATTATCCTCAATGGTATCCAATATTCCATCATTGTCATCATCCAAATCAATTATATCAGGCACCCCATCACCATCCGAATCAGTACAAGCATTAACTGTTGCATCTGTTGCATAATCATAAGTATAAGTTCCTGTATATGCTCCAGATTCAGTTGAAGTTTCCAAACCATTCGCAAAACCATTATTACCATAAGGTGCAGGAATAACACTGGTCGTTAATTTAGCAGTAGATAAAACCCCTGAACTTGTTATTGCAGTTGTACCTGCTTCCACTGCATCTGGACAACCGTCGCCATCTGAATCTAAATCCAATCGGTTAGGAATTCCATCACTATCAGTATCTAAGTCTGTACAAGTAAGTAAAGCAGGACGCGTTGCATCGGTTAAAACAATATTAGTTAAACTAGATGCCCTGTAAGAACTTATTGCAAGTTTATAATCTGAAATAACTCCTTGAAATGCTTTTTTAGTAACTCCGTTAATCGCAGCAGTTACATAACCTGTTGCAGAAATATCAATACTTAAAACATCGGTTGGTGAAATAGCTATAGCAGCAAAGTCAAAGGCAAATGTAAAATAACCATAGGTAACAGAATTCTGAGGATAAAATTTATAGCCTGCATCAGTCCAGCTCGCAGTTGTTTGTGCTCCTGCAATAGGAATTAATCCAAACATTTCATACCCAGTTGTTGAATTATGATTAAATTTTAAGGAAATAGGTAATTTTAAATTTTCATTAGAATAGGAAGATTGCCAAGTATCCCCACCAGCTGTGGTAACTGAATTTATAGTTTTACCTGTTATGGAAGCTCCATTATAAGTGAAAGAAGTTAAATCAACACCAGAGGTAATACAATTGGTTTGTTCATTCGTATCCAATACTCCATCATTATCGTCATCCAAATCCATTACATCTGGAACACCATCACCATCTGAATCCTTACAACCACTAATGGTTGCATCTTTTGCATAATTATATGTATAGGTTCCTGTATATGCGCCAGATTCACTAGTAGTTTCTAAACCATTTGCAAAACCATTTGCACCATAAGGAGCTGGAATAACACTAGTTGTTAATTTAGCAGAAGAAGACACACCTGAAGTAGAAATATAAACCGTTCCAGCTTCAACTGCGTCTGAACAACCATCGCCATCAGAATCAAGATCTAGCTG
>CANCPA010000293.1 GCA_947379895.1 Chitinophagaceae bacterium
AATTTAGTGTGGAACCATTTTTAAACGGAGAATTTGAAATTAAGTAGCATTTTATTGATTATAATAGAGAAAATGTCTAAAACAATTATTTCATTTACCAATAAATATGCAAACAGAAATCTAATTCTCACACAGGATTTAGTATAACCTCTATTTAATAATAAAAGCCAACCTTATTTAGGGTTGGCTTTTTGTTTTTTAGTAATGGACATCTCCGTTGAAAATGTGTGAAAAAACTATTTGACAATAAATTGTAATTATATTATCATTTAATCTTTATATTTGACCTTGTTATTGTTAAAATAGTGAATTTATGAAGCCTTTAATAGAGAAGCTGCCATTAGACGAGAATAAATCATTTGTTGCCAACATTCATACTACGCCAAACTTTGAAGTGTCGTGGCATCAGCATATAGAATACGAATTTATATTAATAATTAAAGGAGGTGGTCATAGCTATATTGGTAACTATGTAGGAGAATTTATGGAAGAGGATATTTACTTTTTAGGTAGCAACCTTCCCCATACATTTCAAAAAGAACCAGCTGATTTAATTACTAGTGCCATTGTGGTTCACTTTAAAGAGGATTTTTGGGGTGATACGTTTTTAAAATTGCCAGAATGTTCTCAAATTGTAGAATTGTTTAAAATTTCATCTCAAGGATTATATATTGAAGGTGCTACAAAAGTAGAATTAGCGAAAAGGCTTAGGAAATTGGTTGATGCAACAGGCTTTGCGAGAATCTTGCTTTTAGGTGAGTGTTTACAGCTATTATCAAGGAAACAAGACTATAAAACCCTATCTACTCAAGATGTGAAGGACTTGAATTCTAAAAACAAGGATAGGATTGATAAGATTTTTCAGTTCTCAATAGATAACTTTCAAGAAACAATCAAGCTTGAAGAGGTGGCTAGAAATGCACAGATGAGTATTCCTGCATTTTGTAGTTACTTTAAAAAATGCACGAAGAAAACGTATATCGACTTTTTGAATGAAATACGTATTGGCTATGCATGCAAACAATTACTTGATTCGCAGAAATCAATTGAGACTATATGCTATGAAAGTGGCTTTAATACAATTGCTAATTTTAATAAGCAATTTCTGAAGGTCAAGAAGATGCCACCCACAAAATACAAGAAACAATTTTCTGAACGAATGATAGCAGAGGCGATAGAGAATGGATAATTGGAGATTGACAAATTGAACAGATTCGTTTCTAATCAGCCGGATTTACCATTAATTGATCGGGGATGAATCATTGTAAAAAAGGATTGTATTCTGAAACTTCAGATATATAAAAACACATTTTTATAAATTCTAGTGTTACTTGGTGAAAACTATTGTGGTCAAGGTGGTAAAAGAATTTGAGTTGTATTACAAAGATTCTTTTAAAGTGCGATAATCACTTTGTACAATTTGCTAATTATATATTGTATCTACTATAAACTAAGTGTCTTTTCTCGCTTGATAAATATATAAATCAATAAAAAAATAAGGCAATAAGAAAAAATATTAAATAGAGTATGATGGTCAAGAAATCTGCTTATTGGCCATCGATTCTGAATTGCAAACAATAATATCACAACTCTAAAACAATTTATTATCCAAATTATTATCCACCCTGTAACTGTCCAAGCGATTTTATTAATAAGTCGAATATTATTAGCAATTATAAATGCAGCCCAAAAGCTCATAATTCCATAACCAATACATCTATACACCATTCTCAAGCCACCTAATTTACTGTTCAGACTAATAATAAAATCTCCTTGCATGTGACATTTTATTCCAATTAGACCGCAAACAATCTCACTCACTTTCAGCACAGAAAATCGTAGCCAATCAATATAATCGAGGTGTAATTTTAAGAAAAGAGTGAATGCATTGCTTCTTCTCGCAGTTATGCTTATAAAAAACAAATTGAAATAATAGAAAATCAAGAACAAGCTCAAAAACTTGACGATAAAGAGAAACCCTTCATTTTTCCAAAAACTTGACTTCATTATTGTGTTAAGTGAATACGAATAAAAAATAACTAACAAATTAGCGAATGCTAAACTGCAAATTAAATAAAGAAAAGACTAGAGACAGTAGGTTAACAAAAAATAATAATCCATGTAATCCGTGTGAAAAGCCTTTGTGCACTAAGTGTTAGAACAAAAATAAACCCCGAGAATGTATATTTTCTCAGGGTTTAATATAATTACAAAGATTAGAATTTATTTCAATTCGCCAACCATTTCTACAGGAACAACCCACGCATCAAATTCTTCGGGAGTTAAATATCCTAAAGCAACAGCAGTTTCTTTTAGTGTACTATGATTTTTATGTGCAGTTTGAGCTATCTCAGCTGCCTTATAATAGCCAATCTTAGTATTCAAAGCAGTTACAAGCATAAGGCTATTATTAACGTGCTTCTTAATATTTTCTTCTAATGGTTCGATGCCTATAGCACATTTATCATTGAAGCTAACACAACCATCCCCAATTAATCTTGCACTATGCAAGAAGTTATAAATCATAACAGGCTTAAACACGTTCAATTCAAAATGTCCCATGCTTCCACCAATATTTATAGCTACATCATTGCCCATTACTTGAGCTGCTATCATTGTTAAAGCCTCGCACTGTGTTGGATTCACTTTACCCGGCATGATTGAGGAACCTGGCTCATTATCAGGAATAAATAATTCACCGATACCGCTTCTTGGGCCACTACTCAACATACGCACATCGTTAGCGATCTTCATTAAACTTACAGCAACAGTTTTTAGTGCACCATGTGCTTCTACGATTGCATCATGTGCGGCTAATGCTTCAAACTTGTTTTCGGCGGTTATAAAAGGTAATCCTGTGAGATTAGCAATATGTTTTGCTACATTTTCAGAATATCCCTTTGGTGTATTGATTCCTGTTCCTACAGCAGTACCACCTAAAGCTAGCTCGCTTAAATGAGACAATGTATTTTTAATTGCTTTCAATCCGTGGTTTAATTGACTAACATAACCACTAATTTCTTGTCCAACAGTAAGAGGGGTAGCATCCATGAAGTGTGTACGACCAATCTTTACAACATGCATAAAAGCCTCACTCTTTGCTTGTAAAGTATCTCTTAACTTCTCGATACCGGGGATAGTTGTTTCGATTAAAATTTTGTAAGCCGCAATGTGCATTGCCGTAGGAAAAGTATCATTACTAGATTGAGACTTGTTTACGTCATCGTTAGGATGAATAAACTTTTCCTTATCCTTCAATGATCCACCTTTAATTACATGTGCACGATAAGCAACTACTTCGTTAACATTCATATTGCTTTGTGTACCGCTACCTGTTTGCCAAACTACTAATGGAAAATATTGATCGAGTTTACCTTCCAAAATCTCATCACAAACCTGACCAATCAAATCAGATTTTTCCTGACTTAATACGCCTGCATCAAGGTTAGTCAATGCCGCAGCTTTTTTAAGATAAGCAAACGCCTTAATAATTTCTTTAGGCATCTTATTAATGTCTTGAGCAATCTTAAAGTTTTCAATACTGCGTTGAGTTTGAGCACCCCACATGGCATCGATAGGAACTTTTACTTCTCCCATCGTATCTTTCTCAATTCTAAATTCCATAATTCTTATTTTATAATGTAATTAAATTTTTCGCCGCAAAAGTAGTAGTCTAATTCAAGTATTTAGTTGACTTATAACATAAAATAGAAAAGTAGCTGTAATAAATGACAAAATATTTCACAAAAAGTGAAAAAGCTAAGTATTTCTCTATCAATTTATGGAAGTAATAGGCTATTTAGCATATTTAAAGCAAGCAAATAGCAAAACCGTTTTACAACCCATACTTATCAATCAGATAAATTAGAGCAGTAATATTTACTGCACCTAACAACAACTCTCTCCTATTTACATTTTCGAAGACATCGCTTCTTGCATGATGAATATCAAAATAGCGCTGACTATCAGGATTAAACTCGGCTACGGGCGTTTTTAATGCTTCTTGCAATGGTTCATTATCTGCACCACCACTTCCTACAACAAAAGCACTCCCACCATAAGGTTCAAATAAAGATTTCCATACATTTAATTTTGCCCAAGCAGCAGGTGGAACAGTAAAACTAAAACCACGAGGTGTAAATCCACCCGCATCACTTTCGAAAGCAAAAATGAATTTCTCTTTCTTTTCTTTTGCAACGGCTGCATATTTTTCTGCACCTCTTCCCGCAGTTTCCTCATTGGCAAATAGAACAAATCTTATTGTCCTTTTTGGATGGTATCCTAGAGCCTTTAATACCCGAAGAACCTCCATAGTATGTACTACACCTGCACCATCATCGTGTGCACCTTCATTTATATCCCAACTATCCAAATGACCACCTACAGAAATAATTTCATCAGGAAACTCACTTCCTTTAATTTCAGCAATCACATTAGCACCAATCGTATCAGGTAACATCTTTCCATGGGTAGTCATATTAATTTTTACGGAAGAAGATTTCGCGAGATTCCACAGTTTATCAGCATCTCTTAACCCAATGGTAACAGCAGGAATTTTAGGGAAAGAATCATTGTATTCCATACCTCCTGTATGTGGATCATTATCTGTTGACTCGCTCATAGAACGAATAATAACGCCTACTGCTCCATATTTTGCTGCTCTACTTGCACCATTCCATCTATATTTACCGGCATCTCCGTAGGATAAAAAGGTCAATATATTGGTTGGATTAAAATGATAGTTATAAAATACAATCTTGCCTTTTAACTTCTCCTTATTGGCTTCAAGTTGATTGAAATCATTTACAGCAAATACTTCTGCAGTAACACCCTTATCAGTTGTTCCTAAAGAATTACCAAGTGCTAATGCATCGAGTGTTGTAGCTGTAGGCTTTTTATTTACAGCTGTAATCATTACTCGGTCGTTATTGCCATTACGAACCCAATGTGGCACCATACATTCCTGCAGATATACCTTATCAGCACCAATAGATTCGAATGTTTTTTTACCCCAAACAATAGATTTAGCAAACTGTGGAGACCCCGCCAAACGCCCACCGATTCCCTTAGTTAATTGATGAAGCCATTCATAGGCCTTACCATTTTGCAAGATATCATCACTAATTTGTTTGATAAATAACGAGTCGGAATTACTTTGATTAT
>CANCPA010000294.1 GCA_947379895.1 Chitinophagaceae bacterium
GTTGGATGGGGAGGAGATGAATCCTTGTCAGTTTATCGCGGTGACAGTGTTACTATTCAATGGAATTTGATTTCAGAAGGTTTAAATTATTCATATCATTTTGAAACGGGCGATAAAGACTTCGAACATCATGGTTACGGGGGTATTATGGGTGCCCTTCATGGAACATTCCACCATAATCTCTTTGCACACTTCAAGAGTCGTAATCCACGTTTCGCAGGAAATAGTACTTATCCCACAGGTACAATTGAAAGTGTTGATTTTCGAAACAACGTAATCTATGATTGGGGTCTATATACTGCTTATGGTGGCGAAGGTGGACAATACAATATTGTCAATAACTATTACAAGTCAGGACCTTCTACAGGTTCTGCAACAAAATTTCGAATAGTGAATGTGGATAGTGGTGTTTCTGAAGGTTATGCACATTACTACTTGTCGGGAAATTATATGTATGGTTCAAATGCTATTACCAAAAATAATTGGTCAGGCGCCCTTATGATGAGTGGAAAAGCAATTGATACAGTTATCTCAAAGTCGAACACTCCCTATATTCCCAATTACATGCCTTCTTTTACCAATACGCCTCAGGAGGCTTACGATACAGTCCTCAAATCTGCAGGAGTTACCATTCCTAATAGGGATACTCTTGACCAGCGTATTATAAATGATGTGCAAAACAGAATTGGTTCTTTGATTGATGTTCAAGGAGGATATCCTCACGCAACTCCTTATGCAACAACCGTAAACGCTTGGCCAAAACTTAATTCAACTACAGCTCCTACTGATTCAGACCATGATGGAATGCCTGATAGTTGGGAAACAGCTCATGGATTAAATCCAAATAATGCATCTGATAGAAGTATAGTTGCTGCAAATGGATATACTAATTTAGAGAATTATCTAAATGGAATTACCGCATCTCCAACTCCAATTCCTACAAATATTGCAACTGCAACGTGGCCTTTATCTACAGATGAAAAGCCTATTGTAGTAGGAAATATCACTGCTGCAAATCAGGCGATTGGTATTCAGTTAACAGGCATTAGCTATGGTACAACTCTAGGAGGTGTAAATGGTTGGCAAAGTGTGGGCACTTCTTCCTACTTGCCTGCAGCTTATAACCCTAATTCCTATTTGGAATATAAAGTTACCCCTGTAGCAGGAAAGAAGTTTATTGTAAATGCCATTGGAATGAGTGCATTAGGTGGTGGTTCTACAGCCATTAAAGCCGCCATCTATTATTCGTTAGATAGTTTTGCTACTTCAAAAGCCGTAGGAAGTTGTTATTATAACGGGAATTCAATTGCAGCAACAACTACTACGCCAATCGGATTGGTAAATGCGAATACCGTTTCGTTGTCAAGTGAGCAAATTGGCTCGATACCAACTTCTATCACAGTTTTACCCAATCAAACATTAGCAGTGAGGGTTTATGTTTGGAATAGTACGACAGGTAATCGTTATTTTGCGAATCAAAACATTACCATTAATGGTATTACTGCCGATGTACCGCTCTCTGTTACCCTAATTGATTTTTCTTCTACAATGGCCAATAATAGAGTAAAATTAATTTGGAATACAGTGGACGAGGTCAATATGCAAGCCTATAAGATAGAAAAAAGCATGGATGGGACGAATTTTGTTTCTGTTGGCACTGTTGAGGCGAAGAATTTAAACGCAAATATTGCCTATCAATTTATTGATGATGCAAAACTTGAATCTACTGTGTATTATCGATTGAAAATGATGGAGAAGGATGGTAATTTTAAATACTCATCTACAATTTCTGCTAAGGCAATTGAGGACAAACAATTGACTATTTTCCCTAATCCAGTGGCTACTAATATTTTCTTATCATTCAATAGGGTAGGGGCGAATGCAACTTTGAGAGTGTATTCTGTACAAGGAAAACTTTTAATAGAACGTTCATTAGAACAAGGTAGTACTCAATCTTATATTAATCTTTCAGGGTTGGCAGCAGGTAACTATTTACTCATGCTTAATAACGGAAATAAAATAATCAGTAAGATGATTTTAAAACAATAGGCACAAAGAATTTTATTCTAATTTATATAAGAAAACATAGAAAAAACACTTTTTACACTCGAGTCTATGTGAACTTAAAGTGAAACGATTTTTACCTTAGATATTGGTTTCTTTGTGCCTATTGTGCCTATGTGGTAACCATTTTTTAGTAATTTTTGAGTTTGAAAATGGTGGGTTACTTACAACTTATTTCATGGAATTAGTACTTTAAAAGGAAGATGATTAAAAAGATAATAATATAAAATGAAACAAATGAATATTAAGGGTTTATTTATCGTTGCTATAATTAGCCTACTGATGAACGGAAAGGTTTTTGCATATTTTTCAAGTAGGGCGAAACCTGATATTGTTGTGGCTCTTGATGGTACTGGAAATTACAAATCCATTCAGGATGCCATCAATGCAGTACCAGATAATAGTTCAAAACGCACGGTTATCTTAATTAAGAATGGTCTATATAATACAGAGAAGTTATTAGTTCCTGCCTCAAAAAAGAATCTTACCTTCTTAGGAGAAGATAGAGAGAAGACGATTATCAGTTATCACATCTACGATTGCAAAAGTCCTGAAACAGGTAATAAATGCCCTGCCGATGCTGTTGCCTTATGGAAAGATAACAAGGATTTAATTCGTACTTCGGCTACATTAACTGTGTTAGCTGATGATTTTATCGCTGAGAATCTCACTATTTCCAATACAGCAGGCCCTGTCGGCCAGGCTTTGGCACTCACACTTCGAGGAGATAGAATTAGCATACTAAATTGTACAGTACTCGGCTATCAGGATACCATCTATATGGCAAATGATGGTCAACGGAACTATTTTAAGAATTGCCTAGTGTTGGGAAGAACCGATTATATATATGGTTCAGGTATCGCATTCTTTTCTTCATGTGAAATCCGCAGCTTTGGTGGAGGTTGGATTACTGCACCTTCCACGCCTGAGAATCAGGCTTATGGATTTGTTTTCAATGATTGTAAGTTTACGTACGTAAATAAGAGTCCTCGAGAGGGAGATGACGGGAAAATGGTTGCTATTGGTCGTCCATGGCATGCATTCCCAAAAGTTGCTATCCTTAATTCTGAACTATGTGAGCAAATCAATCCGCTTGGTTGGCCCACTACTTGGCGAATGAGTTATGCAGATTCTAGTGATAAACTGCATCTGTATGAGTATAATAACAAGGGCAAGGGTGCCAATATGAGTCAACGTGCAAAATGGGTAGGACTACGTGCATTGACTGCCGCAGAGGCAAATGATTATACTATTGAAAAGGTATTGAATGGGTGGAAACCGTAAGAAGTTGTATGTAATAGGTTGTAAATAATAATTTGAAAGTAATAAGTTGTAAATAATAAGTTGAAAGTAATAAGTTGTAAGTAATAAGTTGTATATAAAAAGATGTATGTAAAAAGATGTATGTAATAAAGCGAATCAAAGATTGAAATAAGCTAGGATAAGTGCCGTAGGCACGAAATATTGGTAGGAACAGGTGAGAAATAATTGCCTAAGTCCCGTAGGGACGACATATCATTTTAAAATGCTCAAAAGAAAAACCTTTTATAGTTTCAAATGCTAAAATATGTTGTACACAAGGAACTTCAAACTCCAATTTTAATATTCTACTATCAATATTTAGTACCTAACAGTACTATCAACCCTTGATTCGCATAAAAAGTATTAATTGCTGTTTTTAAAAATGTCATTAATTAAAAATTAGATAAAATGAAATTGAATTGTTCTGTATGTATGTTAGTAATAACAATGTTTGTAATGAATTTGGTAAGTCCTTCTATTGGTAAGGCTCAGTCAAAGTATGAGGCACCGCCCCTTCCTTCAATCCCCCAAAAAGTATTCAATGTAAGTAATTACAATGCAGTAGGGGATGATAAAACTGATAACACAAAGGCTATTCAGTCAGCAATTGATGCTGCTGTTAGTGCGGGTGGAGGACAAGTAGTCATTCCGAAGGGTGTTTACCTGTGTGGACCCATTCAGTTTGGGAATAACCTGAATTTGCACTTTGATTCTGGTTCAATACTAAAAATGTTGCCAATTGATAAATATCCGGGAGGGACTACTGATGGTACTAGCTTTATTTCAGCTGCAGGTCTTCATGATATTGCTATAACAGGAAAAGGAACTATTGATGGGCAGGGCAGTCCATGGTGGAAATTTGCTAAAACTGAAGATGCCAAACGTCCTCGGATGATTGCCTTTAAAGATTGTGATAAAATATTACTTGATGAAGTGAAACTTTTGAATTCTCCGATGTTCCATATAGCTATTGGTGGTAAAACATCAAATGTGACTGTTCAGAATGTAACTGTTCAGGCCCCTTCTTCCAAAGATCCTGTAAATCCAAGTCATAATACTGATGCTTGCGATGTGACAGGTCATAAGATATTAATTAAGAATTGTGATATAAGTGTAGGAGACGACAATTATACCTGTGGTGGGGGTACATCGGATGTGTTGATTACTAATTGCAGATATGGATATGGTCATGGTCTGTCTATTGGTAGTTACACAAAAGGAGGTGTGAGTAATATCACAGTAGAAAATTGCACATTTAACAATACAGAGTCGGGTATAAGAATTAAAACCGACCGTGATAGAGGTGGTTTAGTGGAAAATATGACCTATCGTAATTTAAAAATGACCAATGTGGGTATTCCAATATTGATTTATGAATCTTACACTTCAAAAGATAAGACCTTTAAGAATTTGCAAAAGATAACTCCTGATGTAGCTGCAACGTACCCTCCTGCAGAAGTAACTCCAAAAACGCCCATTTACAGAAACTTTACTTTTCAGAATATCACAGCAACTGTAGAAAAGGGAAAGAGGGCAGGGTTGATTTGGGGATTACCCGAATCTAACATAGAAAATATTTTTATGCAGAATGTAAACATTACGGCAGATGAACCCTTTGGGATTTTCTTTTGTAAAAATGTGCAAATGAAAGACTGCAAAATTATCACTCGTGATGGAAAAAATAAATTGGCAACAACAAACTCCTCAGTAACTATTGATGGGGAAATCATGAAATA
>CANCPA010000295.1 GCA_947379895.1 Chitinophagaceae bacterium
TAGTAGTACAAAATTGGTAAAGAAAAGTCCAGTTCATTTAGTTAGAAACGCATTTTTAGTTTCATTGCCGTAAAACTTCAAGAGAAATTCTTCTAGAACGCAAGTTACCCCTTCAAACAAGCTTTATTAAGCCGCACATTTATTTTCATACATCATAGTACAGCACAACGTTTTGGGCTATTTGTTTAGTTCGTAAATTGACTTAAGAAATCAAAAAACGTGTTTGCTGCGATTCGGAGTAGTGTTTCGTAGCAAATCAAGTGATTTGCTGTAATACAGAGTTCTGCTTCGTAGCAAATCAAATGATTTGCTGTAATACAGAGTAGTGAGTTGTAGCAAATCAAGTGATTTGCTTTAACACAGAGTTCAGCTTCGTAGCAAATCAAATGATTTGTTGTAATCAGGAGTTCTGCTTCGTAGCAAATCAAATGATTTGCTGTAATACGGAGTTCTGCTTCGTAGCAAATTAATTTATTCAATGGATTAAATAATAAAACACTAATGTTTAAGAGATTTAAATTTATAGATAATCAGATGGCAATTGCCACACGAAATAGTTTCAGGAAAGCCGTAGTTCTAAGTAGGTTTCAGGATGCTGGATTATTGGCTCTGATTCCTTCCTATCCTGCATTACAAGCAAGATACGACCTATATCATCCCGCACATGAGTCATTGGTTTCAGGATATAATAATTGGGATAGTACAGAAGGTGTAAAACAAGGAGATAGAGTGACTGTAGAATTATTGTACACTTCAGCAAAACTTTTACTTACTGATGTTTGGGTACCTGCAATATTAGTTTTGTATAAGAGATTATCTGCTAGGTACAAATCTATTTTTCCATCAGGAATGAGTCCCTTTAATTCGGGAGGCATCGACGAAAAGATTGAGTCGTTCAATACCCTTAGTAAGAATATCGGTCTTGATACAAATTTAACAACCGTAAAAACAGCCGTTGATGGCACTTATAGTCAATTGAAATTAGCTAGAAATGCACAGACAGGTGCAAAGGTTTCTAATTATATTTCGAGTGATGCACTCGAAGTATTGAGGGTTAATGCCATGAATTTGCAATATAGAAACACCGGGTTTGTAATGGATAGCTTATTTGAACACAGAGAAACAATTCTTCCGTTAATTATCGACCTTGTTACTTTGAGAGAAAAAGAACAATCTATTTATACAGGAGGTATTCTTCATGGAGTTACTATTGATGTTCTTGCACATACCTTTTTAGATTCAGATTCAATCAAGGTTAAGATTGTGGGTAGTGGTAAATTCAAATTATTTCTTTCATCAACAAGCAAAGGAATTGATAGTACTGCTATTTCTATTGACGCCAATCTTAAAACAAATATTTTAGTGAGTGGATTTAATGTTTCTGATTTTGTAAACCACCGTTTCCTAACATTAATGAGCGAATCAGGAGATGCGGCAACCTATCGGATTGAATTGCAATAAAAATAGGCAAAGAGGATAGTCATAAAATATCAGTAATAGTATAAATAACAAGAGAGAGGTTGCCCTTTGTAGGTGCAACCTCTTTTGTTGTTTATGGCGCATCAATTAATGTGTAAATTGTTATCGGAACATTTTTATACTATTAACCGAATCATTATATCTCAATTAGCACCTGCAACAAGTAACCTGCAACTTGCCTTCCACATTTATCCTGCATCTAGAAACCTGCATCTTGCCACTTGCAACTTGTAACCGATAACTTTTTCCCCTCAAACTAACTTATTTTCTTTTTTCGCAACGTTTAAAGTCAAAACTTTCTTCCTTTTTAAAAATAAACTTTGCAATACATGATTCAATCTATATTTTCGCACAGTCCACACATTTCATAGGTTACTTACTTATTAAATCATTTTACATTTCATTAATTTAAAAAATAAATGCAGAGTTTTCGCACAGAATTAGAAAATCCTTTAGTAGAGAAGGATATTATTGAATTAGACAGAAAAATCCGTGAGTTTAAAGAAGGGAAAATTTCTGATGAAAAATTTCGTAGCCTACGTTTAGCAAGAGGTGTTTATGGACAACGTCAACAAGGCGTTCAAATGGTACGTATCAAATTGCCTTATGGTAAGATGACATTTGCACAATGGAAGAAAATCGCCGATGTATCGGATGAGTTTGCTTCTAGCAATCTGCATTTGACAACAAGACAAGATGTTCAGATTCACTATGTAAGTCTTGACCGTACGCCTGAGTTATGGAGTTTGCTAGAAGAAGATAGCATCACAATGCGTGAGGCTTGTGGTAATGCCGTAAGAAATGTAACGGGTTCGGATACTGCGGGAGTTGATTTTGATGAACCTTTCGATATATCTCCTTATGCACATGCTATTTTTGAATATTTCCTCCGCAAACCTTTTGGTCAGGAGTTAGGACGCAAATTTAAGATTGCCGTTTCTAGTAGTCTAAAAGATACTGCCCTAATTTTCATGCACGATTTAGGTATTCTTCCTTTGATTAAGGTAATTGATGGCAAGAAAGTAAGAGGATTTAAAGTAGTAGTAGGCGGTGGATTAGGTGCACAACCTTTCTTAGCAATTACTACGCACGAATTTTTGGAAGCTGATTTGTTGATTCCTTATATAGAAGCGGTTATCAGGGTTTTTGATAGATATGGCGAGCGTAATAGCCGTCATAAAGCCCGTATCAAATTCTTGATTAGCCATTTAGGTATCGATGCATTTAATGAATTGGTGGCTGCTGAACAAAAAGCAGTTACTGTAAAGACTTACCCTATCGATATTTCTCATGCCGATAAGGTGGTTCTTCCTAGTGGTATTGCCCCTACAAAGGATGTTCAAATCAAGAATCCATTGAATTTTGAGATTTGGAAGAAGACAAATGTTAAAAAACAAAAACAAGACGGTTACTTCCTAGCCTATGTTCGTGTTCCAAATGGTAATATCAGTTCGGACATTAGTAGAAGGTTGATTGAGAAACTAAATACCGTTATCGCAGACGATGTTCGTGTAACAATTACCCAAAATCTACAGTTCCGTTTCATCAAGGAAGAAAATATTCCATACATATATAGTGTCCTAGAAGCAGAAAACTTGGTAAATCCTGGTTATGGAAGTGCTGCAGATATTGTTTCTTGTCCTGGAACGGATACTTGTAACCTCGGAATTTCTAACAGTACAAGTTTGAGTCTTGTATTGTCTGCTATGATTGAAGAGGAATATCCTGATTTCCTTTCTGATGATAGTATTGATATCCGTATCAGTGGTTGTATGAATTCTTGTGGTCAACATGGTATTGGTACAATTGGTTTTCATGGTAGTTCATTGAAGGTAAAGGATAAGGTGGTTCCTGCCGTTCAGGTATTGATTGGTGGAGGTAACCTTGGCGGAGGTGAAGGTCGTATTGCGAATAAGGTATTGAAAGTGCCAAGTAAGCGTGCACCTGAAGTGGTTCGTTATGTGTTGAATGATTATAAGGCAAATAAGCAAGGCGAAGAAACCTTGTTGCAATATACGTTCAGGGTAGGAGAGAAACATTATTACGGGTTATTGAAGCCTTTGACGGATTCCACTACGCTTGAAGCTGACGATTACTTAGATTGGGGTAAAGTAGAAACTTTTGCTACTGCAATTGGAGTAGGCGAATGTGCGGGTGTGATGGTTGATTTGGTTTCTACATTGATTTTCGAAGCTGAAGAAAAGATTGATTTGGCTATTGAGAGTTTCGGAAACAAGCTTTATGCAGATGGAATCTATTATGTATATGCAGGTTTCATCAATGCTGCAAAGGCTTTATTGTTGAACAGTGATGTTCAGTGTAATACGCAAGTAGGTATTTTGAAAGATTTTGATACACATTTTACTGATAAGGGATTGTACACAGGTGCGGCTTCTTTCAAGGATTTGGTATTACAAATAAACCAAAATGAGCCTTCTGCTGCATTTGGAGATGCTTATTTACAACAAGCATTAGCTTTCATTGAGTTTGCAAAGGCATACAAAGGATAGTTTATATTATTTACCACAAAGGCAACAATGAAGGAACAAGAAACACAAACGCTTTCTTGAAGGTGTTAATTTATAAATTTTTTAGCTTTAAGGACATCTCTCGCAATGGGAGATGTCCTTTTTTTATGGCTCCATTAATTTTCTTGTAAATAATTTAGTTAATGAAACATTCTGCAACTTTGCTCAGAAAATTAATTCAAATAAAATGACCATAGAACAAGCACAATTAGATGTAGATAATTGGATAAAGACAGTGGGTATCCGCTATTTTAATGAGTTGACTAATCTCGGAATACTCATGGAAGAAGTGGGAGAACTATCTAGATTAATGGTCAGGAAATATGGGGAACAGTCGTTTAAGGAAAGTGATAAGAACAAGGAATTGTCCGATGAAATGGCAGATGTACTTTGGGTACTTATTTGTTTGGCTAATCAAACGGGGGTAAACCTTACAGATGCCTTGCTGAAAAACTTTGAAAAGAAAAATATTAGAGATGCCACCCGTCATCTAAACAACGAAAAACTTAATCAGTGATTAGACTGATTAGAATGATTTAAAATGATTGTTTTATTTTGAAATAGTCCATCTTTTAAAGTTTTCAATCTAATTTACTAATAGATACTTACGACCTAGTACTTACAACTTAATACTTATAACGTATAACTCATGTGTGGCATTGCAGGTTTTATTTCTCCTTACTCTTCGTTAGTTCAACCTCAAAAAGTGCAGACAATGATGGATACACTCCGTCATCGTGGTCCTGACGGAGAAGGATTATGGACAAATGAAAACCAAACCGTCTGCCTTGGTCATCGACGATTGGCAATCATAGATACAAGCGATGCTGCCGCACAACCTTTTCATTACAACCAATATTCCCTGACTTATAATGGTGAGATTTATAATTACATTGAGCTAAAGGAAACACTACAACAAAAGGGATATACTTTTTCAACATCGAGTGATAGTGAAGTAATTCCTGCCGCCTACGATTGTTGGGGAAAGGAATGTTTGAATCATTTTGATGGCATGTTTGCCTTTGCCTTATATGATAATAATACCAAAGAATTGTGGTTGGCAAGAGACCGTTTTGGAGAGAAGCC
>CANCPA010000296.1 GCA_947379895.1 Chitinophagaceae bacterium
TTATAGAGGAAACGTAATTTAAAACACCAACCTTTAATATATGTCGTGCCTACGGCACTTTGAACCCTCCTTTTGTTAGATTACTACCAATATTTCGTACCTAAAGGTACTTTCAACCCTTTATTTGCATTAGTATCCATTTTTTAATCAAATGATAATTTCATGTCACAATTAAAATTTATAAACAGAGTGCTTAAAACTAAACTTAAAGAAGAATATTCATCCGCATTTATCTACCATTTCCTTTACAGCCTGATTGTTCTCAGTTTTCTTTTAATCAATACAGTGAAAGCTCAAAACCAAGTCGGAGGTATTACAGTCGATAGCAAAGCAAAGGCCGAAAAGTTTGAACATTTTTGGAGTAAATGTGTGGGTGCAGGAAGGGCAAATGAAGGCTTGAGAGCCTCTTGGATGGAACAATTGAAATTGGTGAAAGACAATTGTGGTTTTGAATATTGTCGTTTTCATGGATTATTTCATGAAGATATGTTTGTCTATAAGATTGAAAATGGTAAGGTGATTTATAATTGGCAATATATTGACGACCTCTTCGATAGAATGCTAAAAATGGGTGTACGACCCTTTGTTGAGTTGTCTTTCTTCCCCAAAGACTTAGCTGCCAAAGACTCAAAGACAGTATTTTGGTGGAAAGGGATGACCACACCCGATGAAAGTAAATTTCCTCAATGGGCGGAATTGGTCAAAATGTTTACACAGCATGTAGTGGATAGATATGGATTGGAGGAAGTAAAGCAATGGTATTTTGAGGTATGGAATGAACCCAATATCGTATTTTTCGATGGCACCAAATCTCAATATTTCGAGCTGTATAAGACATCAGTAAATGCTGTCAAATCTGTAAATAAGGCATTTAAAGTAGGAGGCCCTTCCACAAGCAGTTTTGTTCCTGACGACAGATTCGCAGGGGAAAAGCTTGATAATGCAAAAGCTGTAACCCCAAAAGTGGTGGATATTGATGCCTTACAATGGGAAGCACCTTGGCTAAAGGATTTTTTGGCTTATTGCGAAAAAGAGAAGCTGCCTGTTGATTTCGTTTCCACGCATCCATACCCTACTGACTTCGCCTTAGATTTAGAAACTAACAAGGCCGTGAAACGAACCCGTGGAAAAGAAGCCACTTTTAAGGATTTGACATGGGTAAATAATATCGTAAAGAAAAGTGCCTATCCAAATGCGGAAATCCAATTGACGGAATGGAATACAAGCCCTTCTCCCCGCGATTTCTCACACGACCTTTTACCTGCGGCCACTTATATTGTAAAAGCAAATACCGATTGTATTGGATTGGTCAACTCCCTATCTTATTGGACATTTACTGATGTTTTTGAGGAGAATGAAGCAGGGAATACCATCTTTCATGGCGGATTTGGTATGGTAAATTATCAGGGTATTGTAAAACCTTCCTTTCATGCGTATCGGATGTTGAATCAGTTGGGAGATGAAATGTTGTATAAAAAAGATGGAATTGTAGTGACCAGATATTCCAAGACAGGAAAGGTTGCTGCAATGATTTATAATTATCCTACCGAACAAAAGTTGGTTACAGAAAGAGGAAATACGCTTAAAGAAGCACAAGCTATCATGGATAGGGGAACAGCCCGTGATTTTTCGTTTGTATTAAAGAATTTGAAAGGAAAGGCAAAGTTCAGTTTGGAAGTATTAGATGCAGAAAATGGCAACCCTGTTCAGGCATGGAAGCAATTAGGCAGTCCAGAACCCCCTACAAGAGAACAAGTAACCACATTGAAACAAAAGGCATGGGCATTAAAAACAAGTGGACTCAATGCAGATTCAAAAGGACAATTGAACTTTTCAGAGAAGTTATCGCCTTGGTCCATTTTACTGTTAAAGGAACTTTAGAATTATATACAGATAAATCACATAGCTTATTTATCAAAATTAATGTCACTAATTTTATAAGCACTGTATTTGATTTATATTCTTATAATGTCAGCAAAGGAGAAACTACTTGTTTAATAACATCAAAATAACGAAAATGATTATAAAAAAAAGGGTATTTGAACAATGTTCTTTGCTCTATTAAGATATACAAACAATGAATAAAACAGATAAATATAAAACATACAGTATAGAAGAATTTGTCTGGGACGATGAATTCAGAAAATGGGTGATTGAGGCAGAGAATGCGGATACCGTTTTCTGGGAGGATTGGTTGTTGAAAAACCCCGAAAGGAATACGATTGTTGCTCAAGCAAGAGAAGTACTACTTGCATTGCAGTTGGAAAATCATCAATTGAGCTATCAACAACGCCAATCAATAATCAGCAATACTTTGGCTGCAATAGATATACCTGTATTAAATTCAGGTTCTACGTTTTCTGTTCACCGAAAAGCGAATAAAGGTTGGAAAGTTTATAGTAGATATGTCGCTAGTATCGCAGCAGCCTTATTGATAGTGGTTGCTGCATTTTGGTTATTTAATAAAAATTCAAGTGGCCAGGATATTTATTCTTATGCATCTTTAGTCAAGAAATCAGAGACGGTATTAACAGAAACAACTAATTATTCTTCAGTTCCACTATTTGTTCGCTTGAGCGATGGCAGTAGGGTAACATTGGAAAAGGGGGCTAAAATTAGTTATCCTCCTGTATTTGCCAATGTATCTAAAAGAGAAGTTTACTTGAGTGGAGAGGCATTCTTTGAAGTGACAAAAAATCCTGTAAAGCCATTTATAGTCTATTCAAAAGGATTAATAACAAAGGTTTTGGGTACTAGTTTCTTAATCAAGGCGGATGAAAGAGACAAGTCAGTAAGTGTGGAAGTAAGAACGGGTAAGGTGTGGATTAATAAAATGATGGGGGATATTCATCATAATGGCTCTGAGATAAATGGTGTTGTGCTAGTGCCAAACCAACAAGTGGTGTTCAATAAGGAGGCTGATAATCTTCAGGTTAGTATTGTCGATAATCCACAACCTGTGATTGAAAGTGAGAATAAATTGCAGACAATGGAATTCAAGGATGAAAAAGTAACGAAAGTGTTGACGAAATTGAGCAAATTGTATGGAGTTGAAATAGTTTACGATACTGCTGTACTATCCAAATATCCAATTACTGCAAACTTTACGGATGAAACACTTTTTGAAAGACTCAATATGATTTGTACAATTACAGATTCGAAATATATCAACCAAAATGGTCAGATAATCATCACTTCATCCCCAAGATGAGGTAGTCAAGATTTTATTTAGAGAATATATTTTGCAACAGCATCTCAAAAGGTATTAAAAAATTGCACATGAAATTTCAACGATTGCCAACAGCTTTTTATCTGTTTTTACACAATAAAAAAATACTACTCTATTTTATCACACTTGGATTGTTTTCCATTTTGTATGGTCAGGATGAGTTGAGAGGTGACTTGCTTTCGAAAAAAGTCACTTATGCTGCTACAAACAAAGAGATAAAATTGATTTTGGAAGAATTAGGTAAAGTTTCAAAGGCCAAATTTACCTACAGTTCTGCTGATGTTCCATCTGGAAAAAAGGTAAGCATCAATGTAACGAATGTCTCTTTAGGCAATCTGCTAGACCAAATGTTTGAACCCATTAAGTTCAAATATAAAGAGTCTGGTACTAGCATTATTATTTATAAAGAGAATATTAGAGTGAATGTAAGAACACCTACTTTGGAAAATAAAACAGTTTCAAAGGATAGTGGAATTATCATTTCAGGAACTGTCATTGACGAAAAAGGTGTTCCCTTAATGGGTGCCTCTATCGCTGAAAAGTTTACAAAAAATGGGGTGGTTTCAGATAGAAAAGGGAATTTTAAGTTGAAAGTTTCTGATATAAATGCAATTTTGGATATTTCATTTACAGGATACAATAAATTAGAAACGAGTGTGGGAAACCAATCTGTTATGAATATCACACTCAACCCAAACACAAAAGGATTGGATGAAGTGGTAGTCATCGGTTATGGTACAGTTAAAAAGAAGGATGTTACAGGTGCAGTAGGGAAGGTAAACGTTACAGAAATGCAAAGTGCTCCTGTTCGGTCTTTTGAAGAGGCATTAGGTGGGCGAATAGCAGGGGTTCAAGTTTTTTCAAATGATGGGCAGCCGGGTGTCGCATCCACGATTGTGATAAGAGGTAATAATTCGGTCACCCAAAGCAATTCTCCTCTCTATGTTATTGATGGTTTTGCAATAGAGGATGCAGATAATAATTCCATTAATCCTTCCGATATTGAATCGATGGAGGTGTTGAAAGATGCATCTGCAACAGCTATTTATGGTGCAAGAGGTGCGAATGGAGTAATCTTGATTACAACAAAAAAAGGAAAAGTTGGAAACCCAGTCCTTGCTTTTGATACTTACTATGGTATTCAGAAAGTAACTAAAACCATGAAACTGATGAATGCCTACGACTATGTTAGTTTTCAAAATTCCGTTAATCCAATATCGACTGCCGCTACTTACCTGACTCCTTATGGTTTGACTCTTGAAGATTATAAGCATCAAAAAACTATTGACTGGCAAAATCTACTTTTTCAACAGGCAGAAATGCAAAATAATTATCTATCCCTTAGTGGAGGAAATTCAAAAACAAAATATTCCTTTTCAGGTTCTGTTGTCAATCAAGATGGGGTTATCATCAATACTGGATTTAAACGTTATCAGGGTAGAATTGTGCTTGACCAACAAGTGAATGACAAATTAAAGGTAGGGGTTAATGTTAATTATTCAACTGCAAAGACTTTTGGAATTACCCCTGCCACCATTAATGGTTCTGCTATACAATCGAATTTAATGTATAGTGTTTGGACATATCGACCGATTCTCTTAGGCAGTGATAATAGTTTATTTAATGACTTGATTGACCCAACTATCACTAATCCCCAATCAGACTATCGAATCAATCCAATTATCAGTGCCAGAAATCAAGTTAACGACAAGTTTGATAATGATATTTTTGTGAATGCTTTTGCAGAATATTCAATATTCCCAAAATTGAAATTAAGGGTAACAGGCGGTCTAACCAAAGTTTTTAATCGAAATGAAATATTTAATAACAGTAAAACTCGTGGTGGTTACAGTTA
>CANCPA010000297.1 GCA_947379895.1 Chitinophagaceae bacterium
CTTCGACAGGCTGCTAATGACATCTTATAAATTGTAATGGACTCATCGATAATTAACCTGTCAGACTGAGGCTCTCGAAGTCGGGTCGAATGGTTATAGTTGCTTGCACTTCGATAAACTCAGTGTGACAGTCTCGCTGATATTCGTAACCAACTGCAATGTCATTTCAAAAAACTTGAGAAACTCTAATTACTGCCACTGTGTGACAGTCTTGGTGATTTTCGAAGAGAATGAAAATGAAATCCTGTGTTTATGGTAATTCCCGCCAATATGAATTTCCTTAACTTAATGACAATGCCCTACGGGACTTTAGGCAATTATTATTCACCTGTTTCCTACCGATATTTCGTGCCTACGGCACTTAGCCAAGCGTATTTCAACCCTTGATTCGCATTATAAAGTAAAACAACTTATTACTTACTACTTACAACTTAATACTTATAACTTATTACTTACAACTCCTTTAAAGCAGGTTATCTAAATACTCTTCTAATTCACTATCACTTTTAAATAAAACATCCCTAGCCTTACTGCCAAGATTGGCACCTACTATTCCTGCCCTCTCTAATTGATCCATTAATCTGCCTGCCCTGTTATAACCAAGTTTCATTCGACGTTGAATTAAGGATGTGCTTCCCATTTGATTCTGAACAATTAATCTTGCTGCATCTGCAAATAGCGGGTCTCTATCTCCCGAATCGACATCGCCACCTCTATCGGGATCTTTTTCGTCTACATATTCAGGTAATAAGAAGGCATCCGGATAGCCATGTTGTGAGCCTATAAATTCGCATACTCTCTCTACCTCAGGCGTATCAACAAAGGCACACTGCAAACGGGTAATCTCCCCATTATAACTAATCAACATGTCTCCCTTACCTATTAATTGTTCTGCACCACCGGCATCTAAAATGGTACGGCTATCAATTTTAGAAGAAACTTTAAAGGCAATACGTGCAGGGAAATTGGCCTTTATCGTACCTGTAATGATATTTACAGACGGACGTTGAGTAGCAATAATCAAGTGAATACCTATCGCCCTTGCTAACTGTGCTAACCTCGCAATTGGCATTTCCACTTCCTTGCCGGCAGTCATAATTAAATCGGCAAACTCATCCACAACCAACACAATAAACGGTAAATACTGATGTCCCTTTTGAGGGTTTAATCGTCGGTTCGTAAACTTCTCATTATACTCTTTAATATTTCTACAGCCTGCTTCTTTCAATAAATCATAACGATTATCCATTTCAATACACAATGCATTGAGTGTATGAACCACCTTTTTGGTATCGGTAATGATACTTTCTTCCTCTCCCGGAAGTTTTGCCAAGAAGTGCTTTTCAATTACTCGATACAAACTCAACTCTACCTTTTTAGGATCTACTAATACAAACTTCAATTGCGAAGGATGCTTCTTATATAACAAGGATACTAGCAAGGTATTAATACCCACAGATTTACCTTGTCCTGTAGCACCTGCCATTAATAAGTGAGGCATTGTGGCCAAATCGACAATAAAGTTTTCGTTGTCAATTTTCTTACCAATTGCAATAGGAAGAGAGAAGGGACTATTGATAAACTTATCCGACATGAGAAGCGTTTTCATGCTCACCACTGTCTTTTTGATGTTCGGCACTTCAATACCGATCGTTCCTTTTCCAGGTATCGGAGCAATGATACGGATACCAAGTGCTGCCAAACTCAAGGCGATATCATCTTCTAAATTCTTAATCCGACTGATACGCACACCCGGTGCAGGAACAATTTCATATAAAGTAACGGTAGGACCTACTGTAGCTGCAATACGTTGTATAGCAATGTCATAGTTTTTAAGTGTAGAAACAATTTGATTCTTGTGTGTTTCTAGTTCGGTAGGGTCATGTATAATTTTCTCACTACCATGAGTTTCAAGTATATCTAGTGTAGGATATCGATAATCACTCAAATCGAGTGTTGCATCATACATTGTATCAAGCGATTTCCTATTTACAACAGGTTTATTCAGCGTAAATGGTGGCGCTTCTTCCTCTAGCAACTCATCTTCTTCCTCATTATATTTTTCATCAAATTCTTCATCAATAGGCTCAGGTTCATCTTGTACCACTCCATTTATTTCCAATTCCATTTCTCCCAATGCATTTGTCACTAATAATCCTGTGGATGCAGGGGCGGGAGGGTAAGATACATGTATAGCAGGAATATGCTCTTCTTCAGGAACAGCTTGCTTAATTTCAAGTTTCAACGAACCGTCATCTTCAGGTAACTGACTATCATCTATAAATAGTTTTCCTGCAGCAACGGCTTCATTTATTGTTAAAGGAGGTTCTTGTTCAATTACATTAAACTCATTCATCGGATCTTCTTCCAAAGACTCTGCAGAAGTCACAATCATAGGCGAAATAATGCCATTTCCCTTCAACTTGTTACCACTAATTGGTGGCTCTACCGCTTCATCATCGATTGGCTCTATGATATTAACTGTGAGGGGAACCTCTTCTTCAATACCAGATTTATTAACTGCATAAATATCCGATTCCGTTTCCTCTTCATCGATAGGGGACATGAATTTTTCTTTCCATTTAAATTCGGGCCATTTGAAAACAGGATTGAAACGCCAGATAAAATAACTGAATACAGCTGTTGCAAGTAAAGCACCTGTTCCAAAATTACCAATCCATTTTACCATCCAATCATCAATTAATTCTCCTACTGCACCACCCCAACTAAACTCGCTATTACGTGCTACAAAAGAGAATGAAACACTTAACACCAATAATCCAACAACTACATACCGAAGGTTACGAAGCAATTTGAATATCTTTTTGCCAAATAACAGATTGACACCTAGTATAAAAAAGAAGGTACAGAAAAGATAAGCGGATAATCCAAACCCATCATAGATAAAAACATGTGCCACATAGGCGCCAAGAACACCTAATAAATTATGTACAACCACATCGCTAGTCGCAAATATCTTGATACCAAATTGTTGAACCTTATCTTGATCTTCTTGCCAAGTAAATATATAGGAGGTAAATGCAATGAATAAAAACAGGGTAAACAACAGGCTAGAGGCACCTGCTATTTTGGTGGTACGTTCGTCTTTCACAACTTCAGTCACCGTCACTTGCACCTCTTTGTCCGGGGTAAGCTCTTCTGGGCTTGGCGGCGGAGGAGAAGTCTTCTTTCTTAAAAGATTAGCCATAATAACAAATATACAGTATGAAAGTAAGTTGGATGAATTTTAGGGGTCATGTGGATTTCTTTGGGCAAAAAATAGGTAGATAGCGATTTGGTGGATAACTTGAGGAAGTGGTAAAGAGTTTGTTATTAGTGAGGAATTATCAACGATGAGTTTTGGATCCGAATAGTTAAGTAACGGGTGGAAACAGTTAGACGATAGTTGATGGTGAAAATATTGTAAATGCGAAAAAATAACTTTTATTGTTTAGTTTAATAACGATAGAATAAAGAATGAAGATTAAAGCCATTTGACTCATCCTAATTTACAGATTTAGTAATAAAATTTAATTGTCTACAATATTAGTTGGATAGGATAATCAAAACCAACATATTTGCAAAAACGACTATTAAATGAAGTTAAGATTACTATTTTTCACTTTAGTTTTGTGCATCTCTGTTTCTGTTTTTTCGCAAACCACTTATCCTAAAATATATTTTTCAACGGGTATAGTGCAGCCTATAGTTGCAATAAGTAGTGATGCCCCAAGTTATAATTACTCAAGCTATTCTCAAATTGGATTTCCTGCCGCAGTAAACGTATGGAAGACACCTAATGTAGGATTCTCCATTCAATTCATTCCTTCAATAAGAACAGAAAAAGGAATTAGCAAAATGTCTAACTTTCTATTTCATCCAGGTATTATGCTTGCATTGGGAAAAGGATATTCTTTTATTGGCAGAACAGCCTTTGAAACATCGGGTAGATTTGGTATTACACCCATTTTTAGTAAAACGATTATCAAGGGAAAATATAGTAATGTATATATAGCAACTCCATTGCCGCTAAGATTTGGCAATGACAAACCATTTAGTTTTTCACCAAGTTTCGAATTTGGTCTCACCTTTTAGTATTTCAAAATACGGTGTTGTACGTTTTCATTTATGGGTTGTGTCAGTAATAGTTTTAGTTTTATAGTTGAAAACTGTTTATTCATAAAATTACTTGCTCAAATTATTTTGAATTCAAACTTATACGTCTAATTCAAAATATAAAATAGCCCATTTTACACATTTTCATTGTTTAGTATAGTTTACCCCACTTTATTCCTTTAATTCGTGGCTCATTTTAATTATTAGAAAGCATGATTCCATATTGGATGAGTAGAACTCAGTTGCTACTTGGTGACGAAAAGTTGACCACATTATTCGACAAGCATGTATTAGTAGTTGGTCTAGGTGGAGTAGGTGGAATCTGTGCCGAAATGATTGCTAGGGCAGGAGTGGGAAGCCTAACAATTGTAGATGCAGATACCGTTGACCTTAGCAACACTAACCGACAGATTCCTGCATTGCATTCAACAGCCGGCAAGCTGAAAGCCGAAGTGATGGCAGATAGAATTAGGGATATTAATCCTGAAATAAAGGTGACTGTATTAGCAAAATACCTTCAAGATGAGTCGATTGATAGTTTATTGGATAGTCAAAAGTTCGATTATGCAGTCGATTGTATCGATACGCTTGGACCAAAAGTACAGTTTATCAAAGCATGTAAAGACCGTCATATTCCTATTGTGACATCGCTTGGGGCAGGTGGAAAAGTGAATCCTTCGATGGTGCAGATAGTGGACATTTCTAAGACTTATCAATGTACACTTGCAAAATATGTTCGCAAAAGATTACATGCCGTTGGTATTTATACGGGACTAAAGGTTGTTTTCAGTCATGAAGAAATTGATGCTACAAAAGTTGTAGTGACGGAGAAGGCATTTCCTAAGAAATCAATTATAGGGACAATTAGCTATATGCCTGCCATTTTTGGATGCACCGTAGCAAGTGTTGTTATCAGGGATTTGATGGAAGTGGAATAGAATG
>CANCPA010000298.1 GCA_947379895.1 Chitinophagaceae bacterium
AGTCAATCTTCTGTTATTCAATTTAGTACTGCCCCTACTGCTATTACTGGTACTTTGACAGTTTCTAGTACAGGTTCTAGTTCACTTACTTTATTAGCGCCAAGTACTACCTCTCTTTCTGTAGGTAGTTATGTACAAAATGGTGGAACAGTTGCTATTGTGAATACACAAGGCTCTACTTCTAATGGAGGTATAAGGTCTTTGACAGTATCTGGTGACTTTACACTGAACAATAGTTCAATATTTTATATTAATCAAGCCGCGGCTATTGCAGGTGCAATTGGTCAATTATATATTAGTGGTGATTTAACGGCTTCTGCAGGTTCTACAATCAAGGCTTCTACAGGGATAGCATCACCAACAGCTTCGATTATATTGAATGGAGCTTCTGCACAAAATGTAAATTTCGGAGCAACTACGGTTCTTTCTGCTAGTTCAATTGGTATTAACTTAAATATTAATAATAGTACAGGTGTAACATTAGGAAGTGCAGTAACTGCGGCTTCTTTAACACTAACGACTGGTAAATTGACTACAACAGGTACTAACTTATTGGCACTTACCAATACTGCAACCACTGCAATTAGTGGAGGAAGTACTTCTTCTTATATCAATGGTCCTGTAAAATGGTCATTACCTGCTAGTTTGGTTTCAGGCTCTACTTATAACTACCCTGTTGGAAATGCAAATACTTATCTACCTTTTAGTTTGGTAAACCCAACTACTGGTACAGGAACTGTTACTGCTCAAATTGAAGCAATAACAGGAACAACCGGTGGTACTGTAGATAATTCAACCATCTTAACATTAGGATCAAGTGAATACTGGCAATTAACAACAACGGGCAATTTCACTAATGCTGGAATAAGTGCTACTCAACAATCTGCAATTAGTCCACTAAATACCATTTCTGGAAGTGCAACAATTACGGGAACTTATGCAAGTCTTTCTGGTACAGCAGGTGCAAATGGTGTGACGGGTTCTAATAACATTGGAGCAAATAGATTTTTCTCTTTTGCTAAATTGAACATTGTTCCTAATCCTCCAACAAGTGCTACTGCTATTGATGATAATGCACAAGCTGCCATTAGTTATTCTGCTCCTACAAGTAATGCAGGTACTGCTGTAATCGATTATACTATTACGGCTATCCCTGCTTCAGGATCACCAATAGTGAGAACTGGAATTACAGCTAATCCTTACACTTTTACTGGATTGACAAATGGAATAGCTTACACCTTTGCAGTAGCTGCTCGTAATGCTTTTGGAACAGGTTCAACGATTACTTCAAATTCAATAACGCCATCTTCAACCACAACATGGAATGGAACGACTTGGAGTGCAACAGCTCCTGATGCAAGCCAAAGTGGTGTTATTGCAGCAAACCTAAGTAGTAGTAATGTTAATGGAACATTCTCTGCCTGTGCTGGTTTAACCATTAATAGTGGTGTAACCTTTACCTTAAATTCTGCGCTCTCAATTTATGGAGCATTAATAAATAACGGTACAATTACCGGTACAGGAACCATCACATTTGTTGGTTCTTCTGCTCAATCAATTAGCGGCATAGGAACAGTTAGTAATATTACTATCAATAACAGCAATGGAGTTACAGTATCAAGTGGTGCGAATAATTTGGGAATTATTGGGGTATTAACTCTTCAAAAGGGATTGTTAACTACAAACAATAATGTCACGTTGAAGTCAATAAGTATTGCTAATTCAGGTATTTTAGCTCCTTATGGCACAGGAATCAATACCGGTACTATTACGGGAAATGTAACAGTGGAAAGATTTATTCCTAAAGGCTTCCGTGCTTACAGAGACATCAGTGCAGGTGGAGTGTATAAATCTACCAATACATTATTTAATACTTGGCAAGAAAGTGGTAGCTATTCCAATAATGGTTATGGTATGTTCATCACCGGTATTTTAGATACAATTGTGAAGCACAATGTAGTAGATGGAACTTATGGACTTGACCATTCATTGAAAGGGTATTCTTCCGCATTTTACTATAAGGCTGGTTGGGATACTGTGAAGAATAGTAAGACTGAATTATTAAATCCTTATAGATCTTATCGTGTATTAGTAAGAGGAGATAGAAGCTTCGATTTGGATACTACAGGTGTAGTAATGGTAACAGGACCTACACAATTGGCTATGAATGCTGCAACTACTTTGAGGTCAACAGGTAGTTTGATTACAGGTAATGTGACTTTCACCACAAGTGGTGTTTCAAATGGTGTTTACACGAATAACATAGGTTTGAATTCTGCCTCAAATGGTTATACATATGTTGCCAACCCTTATGCAGCACCGATTGATTTCCATAATATTTATACAAGTGGTCGTTTAACGAATATTGATCCTAGATACTACTATTTGGATCCTACAATGGGTTCAACAGGTTCTTATGTATCGTACAATGCAGTAAGTAATACATCAAGTAATAATGCAACTTATGGTCAATTCATACAAGCAGGACAAGGTTTCTTGATTGGTAATACTTCATCATCACCACAATTGCAGATTACAGAAGCTGATAAATCAATTCTATCCACTTCTAGAACTTCAGTATTTGGAACTTCAACAAATAGTAAGATAGCATTTAGCTTATTGAAACAAGGAGGTGGTGTAACTGCTAAAATGGATGGAGCGGTTGCAGTATTTGGAACACAATTCAGCAATGCTATTGGAGTAGAAGATAATGAGAAGATGAGCAACGCAGCAGACAACTTATCAATCCTTGAAGGAACTAAGAGTTTAAGCATTGATGGAAGATTACCTGCAACAGCAAATGATGTTTTAGGAATCAATATCGGTTCATTGAGTGGAACAAACTATCAATTAGAAATTGATGCTACTTCTTATACAGCAAATGGTTTAACTGCTTACTTGCGCGATGCTTACAAGAATACAACTACAGCTTTAGCTACAGGCATCAATTCTATTGATTTCACAGCTGATGCAAAATTGGCTGCTACTTATCAAAATAGGTTCAGTGTGGTATTCAAGCCAACTACTTTGTCTGTTAATAGCATCGTTGCTACAGCCACTGCAAATAGTAATGTTGCTACAATCACTTGGAATACTGTAGGAGAGAAGGGTGTAACTCAATTTGAGGTTGAGAAATCTACTGATGGTTCAAGTTTCACTAAGATAGGAGAGGCGTCTGCTAAGAATACAGTAACAGCATCTTATTCTGCAACAGACAATGTAGTGGTCTCGACCACAACCTACTACCGTATCAAAGCAATTAGCACAGACGGTACAATTGTCTACAGCAATATCGCTAAGGTTACTTATAACGTACAACTTACAACGTACAACTTGTTCCCGAATCCGTTAGTTGGCAAGAAACTTAATATTGATTTTAACACAGTAAATGCTGGGAAATACCTTGTAAGCATCACAAATGCATTGGGACAAAAAGTATCAGAACAATCAATTTCGCATGCAGGTGGAAATAGTTCTCATTCAATTAACTTCACTTCAATACTTGCAGCTGGTGTTTATAATGTTACTATCCGTTCAACTGAAAGTAAACAAACAGTTTATCAGACTTCATTGTCTGTTCAAAAATAGAGAGGGGTCAATAGGATACTGCCTGCGATACTCAAGCATTTAGTAGGTGGTATCCTTTCTTTTATCTTTTTAAATATTATTTACAATCTTTCAATTTTATAAAATGAACAAAATAATTAAGAAATTTGCTCTTGTTGGTTTGGTTATTATAATAAGCATCTCTACATATACTCGAGTTAATGCACAGACTCCTGCGGATGATCCTGGCATTGGTGGTCCCGGTACTAGTGATTCTGCACCTGCAGGAGATGGTGCACCAATCGTTCCTTTTGATGGTGGGATGAGTTTGATTCTTGCCGCTAGTGGTATTGGCTATGCCACAAAAAAAATTAAAACGGGTATATTCAATTTGCAAAATTGATTTAATCTATAACTTGATACATAAACCATTGCAAATTTGAAATTGATTTTGCAATGGTTTTTAAATGTCAATAAAGGTAATTGCTTTTATTTACTTGCTTTTAAATGAATGATTGCATATTTGTACACCATTAATTAAAATATCTATCAACGTTAATGAGGAAATCTTTAATAACAATTTAATACTTAAAATGATGAAAATGAAAAAAATGTTACTCACTCAATTCAACTCTCTAATTCAGTTGTCTAAATCAAAAAAAAATCGTGTATCTGCCAACCAAAAGCAGTTGTTTTTTGCTTTGCTAGTTGCTTTTGCTTTTAGTAGTCAGACAGATGTTTCTGCGCAAATATTTCAGCAGCAACTTAATAGTCCCGACACATTTTCGCTTACTGGTGCAGGTACAGTTCCTGATAATGTTTATTTTAATCAGGCAAATCCAACAAGTGCTCAATTTAATTATGCTCAACAAACTGCAGCTTTATCACTAGTTAGTGATGGAACTAAATTGACTTGGACAAAAACAGCTTATAGTAATTCGGGTGTCATCGCTAGAACAACTAGCTTGTCTGCTAATGACCCTACAAGTTTAATTGTTAAATTGGATTTAAGTCTTGATACCCTAACATTAGGTGCAGCGGCCTTGACTTTCTATATGGGTAGTAATTTTCCAACTAGTGGAACTGCTGCTCCAGCAGCAGCAAATGTTAATTCTCAATTTGTGGTGAATTGTTATGCAGGTGTTAGTGGTGTAGGTGCTGGTTGGAATGCGTTACCTGTGGGTCAAACTCAAAACAATTATCCTTTCGGATTGCACACTAAACAAACTATTATGTGGGTAATCAATAATAGCGGTAGCCCAATTTCTTATCAAGCTCCTGATAATTCAATCCAATCTGTTGATGGTGGCAATTTTGATGTTTGGGTAGGTGGTAAAAAAAGTATTAGCAATCTTGCAGTTACTACTGCAGGTGTACCAACACAAAATTTGGCCATCAGATTTGGAGGTGGTTTTGAGACCTTTTCTTTTTCTAATTTCTTAATCACATCTGTTCCTACTATTCCTGTTTTAAATCCTGCTATTAATTTGGATAGTACCTCTTTCAAAGC
>CANCPA010000299.1 GCA_947379895.1 Chitinophagaceae bacterium
AGACAGGGCATGCCCTGTCTCTACCGCCATTCACGACCCATTTACCCTATTTATTTAAAAGAACTATTGATGCATTTTGTAACAACCCTTCATTAATACATCCTAAACAACTTTGCAGTCGTTCCACTTGTGAATATCAACCTAAAACCACCAACAGCACCTGCTGCCACTGCAAGAGTTGTACTACCAGTTATTACTGCAGTACCTGCGGTTATACCTGTATTTACAACTACTGTTACAATTTTAGTATTTGCTGAGTTATCTATTTCAAAATTGATTTTGGTACCTGCTGTTATGGTTTCTGTACCACTATTAGTAAGAAGCATCAATTCAGTTGCTAATTGAGAAGCTGTAGGCAATGTCAAATTAAAAGCGGCAGCACTAACACTAGTTATATACCCCGTAAGAATATCAGATGCAGCAGCTGTTGCAGTGGCATTGATAGCAACCGTGTTTGGATTTAGAGTAATGATATTCCCATTTGCTGCGATTCTTGAAGAACTAAATCTAAGTGATGGTGATGCGTATAAGGTTACTCCACTAGGGTATAAATAATCCTCAAAAAAAGAGGACCAATCACTTGAATGGTGGGTAATACCACTATTATTAATATTTTCAATATCTAATGGATAACTTGCATTTGTTGTTCCTATTCCAATATTTCCAGTGAAGTTTGCTGATCCTTCAACACTTAATTTATTTGTAGGCGTTGTAGTGCCGATACCAATATTAGTACCACTTGCAGTCAATGCACCTACAGAAGATGCAGTCAAAGCATAAGGAACACTTAATAACTGTTGTGTACCTAGACTAACGTAACTAGTCCCTGCATTTGTTGTATCCATTTCCACCTGCAAAAACTTTAGGCTAGTACCCCATGTTAACGTACTGATTGTACCCGTAACAGATGTGCCTCCCGAACCGATGTTTACACTAAATAAACCTAAAGCACTAGTAGTAGGGCTTTGTGTTTCTTGATAAACAGTTGTGCCTGTACTAGAGGCATCCTTGATGGTAAACCTGACTTTGATAGCCTTATTCGCTATCACCCCACTATTAGGATAACGTGCCACCGCCTGAAAGGGGAATACCCACGGTGCTTGCGCAATTACCAATTGTTTCATCACTAAAAATACCGCCACTAAGGCTACTTTTTTAATACTGCTCATACTTGTTGTTGTTTGTTTGTTTGCCTAAAACTTTTATTTATAAATTATAATACTTTATTCATGCTCTCTTTACACCTTCCATGCCGCTGTTTTTCCCTCCTTTTTCATTCCGTAGGAATCTCTTACACTTAAAACAATGTCCCTATTCGGTTAGATTCCTGCGGAATGACAGCGACTCGACCCGTCATTTCGATGTTTAGATTTGACAACTTTTTGAAAGTTGTAAAATCTTGGGGCACTTTCATTTCGACGATAGGAGAAAACGCCTAAGTGTGAAATAAATTATCATTATCTATTTAAGACCCACCCCCTACCCCCTACCTAGAGGGGAATTGCGAAGAACAAAGCGACATCTCGTGCTTTTATAAGCTTGCCACTATCTTTTCGCTTAGTTCTTCGCTCCTATCTTCGAGTTTCCCCTCTCGGGAGGGGTAGGGGTGGGTTTTTGACTTCCCATTCTTTCTTTCCTCAAGTAGAGACAGGGCATGCCCTGTCTCTACCGCCATTCATTTTTTCGATGAGATTTCTCCTATCGCCAAAATGACGCGACGACGGTGAAGAAGATTATCTGAATCAGGATTCCATTAATTAACTGATTTGCAGGATAATGATTCGCTATCCTACTAATCCTACAATCTTAAAAATCCTGATTCAGACCATTTACGCTATTTTATTGAAAAGAACTATTGATGTATTCTTACCCTCTCAAAAGCCTGTAACTTTCGAGAGGTATGATTGTATTCTTAAAAATCCCTATATAATTTAGCTGTTGAAGCACTCGTAAAAACCAAGGTAAAACCACCTACTTCTCCATTAGTCACATTTAAATTTGAAGCAGTTGTAATACCTGTATTTACCCCTAGTGCTAAGTAACCGACATGTGTGTCAGTCGTCCAATTATAAATTTTAAAACTTATTGTAGTTCCTTCTGTTACACTACCTAAAGCTGTGGCAATCGAAGTTGCTGTAGGCATAGTAACAACATAATAATAATTATTAGCAGGCTTTAAATAACCAGAGATAATATCAGCAGGTGTAAGATTGTATCCATAATCATAGAAGCTACCCGTCCAATACATAGTTCCCCCCATTTGAGTTATAGTTGGGTTTAGGTTTATCACATTGCCAGAAGTCTGTACGCTTGTGACAGCTGTGTTACCTAATTGTATAGTGTTGCTAGCTGCTACTTTTGCAGTATAACCAATAGCAGTGGCATTAGTTAAAGCTCCCGAAGCTACATCGGCTCCATTACCCAAAGCAGTGTTTTGACCTCCTGTAGTATTATTATATAATGAATTTGTACCTACCCCTACATTTTCTGAGCCAGTTGTATTTCCCCACACAGATGCCGAACCAAAAGCATTATTATAATTTCCTGTGGTATTTTGACGTAGGGCACTATTTCCATTTGCAACGTTCACTGTCCCAGTTGTGTTATATAAGAGCGCAGCAAATCCATTTGCAACGTTGTATGAGCCAGTTGTGTTACTTGTGAGTGCGCTAGTACCAAGGGCAGTATTAGTTGAAACGCCTCCGCCGCCACGACCAACTGTTAATCCATTCACGGATAAATCTCCAGAAAAGTCTGCCTTTCCTACTACACTCAAGGGGTTCGTAGGCGTTGTGGTGCCGATACCAATATTGCTACCACTAGCAGTCAAAGCACCTATAGAAGCTGCATTCAGGGCATAAGGAACACTTAATAATTGCTGTGTGCCTAGACTTACGTAACTAGTCCCTGCATTTGAGGTATCCATTTCCACCTGCAAAAACTTTAGGCTAGTACCCCATGTTAAGGTACTAATTGTACCCGTAACAGATGTGCCTCCCGAACCAATGTTTACACTAAACAGTCCTAAAGCACTAGTAATAGGGCTTTGTGTTTCTTGATAAACCGTTGTTCCTGTACTTGTGGCATCCTTGATGGTAAACCTGACCTTGATGGCTTTATTTGCTATTACCCCACTATTAGGATAACGTGCCACTGCCTGAAAGGGGAATACCCACGGTGCTTGTGCAAAAGCGAATTGTTTCATCACTAAAAATACCGCCACTAAGGCTACTTTTTTGATACTGCTCATACTTGTTGTTGTTTGTTTGTTTGCCTAAACCTTTTATTTATAAATTATAATACTTTATTTATGCTCTATTTATACCTTCTATGCCGCTGTTTTTCCCTCCTTTTTCATTCCGTAGGAATCTCTTACACCAAAACAATGTCCCTATTCGGTTAGATTCCTGCGGAATGACAGCGACTCGACCCGTCATTTCGATGTTTAGATTTGACAACTTTTTGAAAGTTGTCAAATCTTGGGGCACTTTCATTTCGACGATAGGAGAAAACGCTAACACCATCCTCTTTCAATTTGGTTAGAATCATACAGGATAACGGCGCAGTTGTAAACAGAACGAAATCTTTCAATCTCTCCCGTCTCCTTTTTTGGATGAGATTTCTCCTTCGTCGAAATGACGGGAAGACGATGTAGGGAATGGTCTGAATCAGGATTAGGTTGATTAATATTTAGGATTTTAACTTGCAATCCTGACTATCCTACAATCCTACAATCTTACAATCCAAAAAATCCTATAGAGACGGGCATGACTTGTCTCTCTGCATGCTCGTTCCTACAACCTATAACCTATCATTCCTTCATTTCCGCTAACTATTTAAAAGAACTACTTAACCTCTCACCACTCATCACTCACAACTCACATCCTCCTCATCTCTACCGGCACACACATCTCTCCTTCTCTATCATCCGTTTCTACGATGGAAACTGCATATAAATACACGGTTCCAGATACCACTTTGGTATCTTCAAACGTCAGCTTTTTGGCAGGTATCGTACCAATCTTTACAAACTTGTTTTCACCTTGCTGATGACGGTAGATGTTATAAGCCTTTCGGGTAGGAATGAAAACAGCGGGCATCTCGACTTTTATGCCCTTGTCGGTATTCGCCAAATTGAATTCCTTCAATATCTCTACCCTATTTTTAGGTAGGTTATAATTGAATACTTCACTGTAGTTGCTTGTATCTCCCTTGAAAGAGACACAGGCGACCCGATATTGATAAACTACCCCCTGCTTGATAGCTGTATCCACCATCGTAATAGCCTCAAGTGGTTTAGCCGTAATCAATTTGAAAGCGGTATCTTCTTTTATCTTCTTCTGAACGAGAAAAGACTGAATATGATTATCAATCTCACGAGCGTCTTTCCAAAGAATGTTCAACGCCCCATTTTCATAATAAAATGACACTTCTGTAGGTGGATTCATCTTGATATTACGGTTAGGAATGATGGTCACCACATTACTCTTTGTACTAAGTTTCTGCATGAGGTTTTGGCAGGTCACTGCATAATAATATTGACTTGCTCCACTCAATTCTTGCGTGGTATCCAAGTAAGTTGTTTCTGTGGTACTACCTTGTAGCAGCGTCATTTTCTCGGGTGTCATTCCACGATAAACATAATATCGATCAATAGTAGGATCCTTGATTGCATCCCAATTTAATTGGATGTTCTTGCCTTCCATCTTAGCTACTAAATGAGAAGGTGGTATCGGCAAGGCAAATTTGGTGAGGGTAGTGATATTGGCAGCAGGAAAAGTTTGAAACGCCTGCATACCCGGAAGATATAATACCCGAACACTATATCGATAGTTAATACCCGCCTTGATGGCATAATCCATATAACTTGTATCGGTGATAGGCAGATTCGCTAGGGTATCAACAATATCAGCATCACCATATCTAATGACCTGAACACCCGTTAAGAAGTGATTTTCAGGTAACTGATTCCAAGTTAAGGAAATTCCGTCAAGGGTATCAATAGCGCTTAGGTGTGTAATAGTAGGAACCGTATTAT
>CANCPA010000300.1 GCA_947379895.1 Chitinophagaceae bacterium
CTGATTTCGAATGGAACGACATAATCACTGAAAAGTGCCTTACCGAGATTCTCAATCAAACCGATGTTTCCTGTTTTAAGTAAGGCAGTTTTTCCAGTCATTTCGCTTGCTTGTTTTACCAAAGAAACGAAGACCATCAATAAACAACCACCTGCAATTGCACCTGCAATCTTCATCCATATATTCTTTTGTGGTTCTGTTTCTGCATCCAAATTCATCAACATGATAACGAATAAGAATAAAACCATGATAGCACCCGCATAGACAATCATGTTTACAATTGCCAAGAACTGTGCATTCAATAAGATGTAATGACCCGAAATAGCAAAGAACACTGCAACCAACCAAAGAACGCTGAAGACAGGGTTTTTGCTAATCAAAACCATTATTGCACTGACAACAGCCAATGCGGATAAAAACCAAAATAATATTTGTGTAATAGCCATTTTAATTATTTGCTTGTTCTAATAACCTTTGAACCTCTTGCATCGGCAAATCCTTTCGGGTCTGTAACAGGGTTAGGGATTAACAAATCATTTTTCTTATAAATAAAATTCTTTCTTGCATAGTCGGCAGGAGTGAAAGTCTCACTCAAGTAGATAGCATCTTTTGGACAAGCCTCTTCGCACAATCCACAAAAAATACAACGTAGCATGTTGATTTCATACTTAGCCGCATACTTTTCTTCCTTATACAATTTCTCTTCGCCAGGTAATCTTTCGGCAGCCTCCATCGTGATTGCCTCGGCAGGACAAGCAACAGCACAAAGACCACATGCCGTACAATTTTCACGTCCTTCCTCATCCCTATTCAATACTTGCAATCCTCTGAAAACAGGACTGAACTCACGTTTTTGTTCTGGATACCTGATTGTAGGCTGTTTTTTGAACATGTGGCCAAACGTAATGAACATCCCTTTGAGAATATTCCATAAGTATAGCTGCTCAATGAAACTCATCTGTGCACGTTCTACTTGTTTAGCTCTATTTGTTAATGCTTGCATAAGCGTCTTTATTCTTTTTTGTTGTTTTATAACTAATTTACACTATGGGCAAATAAATCAATCATATACCCATCAGGGTCTTTTACAATTGCGTATCGTTGTCCCCAAAAAGCATCCCACGGTTCTTTGACAATTTCAAAACCCTTTTCCTTTATCAATGCCACCGTTTCATCTACCAAAGCAACACTATCACAAAGAATAGCGAAGGAAGAATGAGTAGGTGGTACAGGAACGATTCCTGTTATTTCTTGAATCAAATCAGCATTATCAATCATTAATCTCACTTCTCCAATTGCTGTAATCGCCTCAATGTGTTTTTCATCCTCACTAAAGTCATCAAACGAAAAACCCAATAAAGAGTAAAACTTAACCGATTCTTTAAAGTTTCTACTTGTTACCGCAATTGCATCTAATTTCAATTTCATTGTAAGAAATATTATTATTGATTAAAAATGCCAATGATTTTGTTTCAATAAAATAACAAATCCTGTAAGTAACAAATTGGCTAATGCGATTGGAATCAATTTCTTCCAACCAAGCGTCATCAATTGGTCATAACGGAATCTTGGAATAGTCCAACGAATCCACATGAACAGGAAGATGAACATCACCACTTTTACCATCAATACTATTATCCCAACAATTGCTGCAATATTAGGATTAGCAACATGAACAAATGGTAAATCATATCCACCAAAATACATCGTAGCCATGATAGTGCTACTGATAAACATATTGATATATTCGGAGAAAAGATAGAAACCCAATTTCATGGAAGAATATTCCTGATGATAACCGAAATTCAATTCATTTTCAGCCTCGGGTAAATCGAAAGGTGTACGATTACATTCTGCTAAGGCACAAATGAAGAACAATAGGAAACCAAGTGGTTGATAAACAATATTCCAAACATGACCGACTTGTTGCTCAACGATTGTTTTCAGACTCAACGAACCCGTCAACATGATTAGGGCAATCAGAGAAAGTCCCATTGCCAATTCATAACTAATAGCCTGACTTGCACCACGCAAAGCAGCCATCAAGGAAAACTTATTATTACTTGCCCATCCACCAATCATCACACCATAAACACCCATACTCACCACTGCAAAAACATAGAGCATTCCAATGTTTACATCGGCAATTTGTAAGGCAACGTGCCTTCCAAAAACTTCAATCGTACCACCCCATGGAACAACGGCACATGTCATGAGTGCAGCAGTCATTGCCAATCCTGGCCCGAGAATGAATAATATTTTGTTAGAATCAGTAGGGATGATTTCTTCTTTGGTAATCAATTTCAAACCATCCGCAAGGGGTTGAAATAAACCAAAAGGCCCTGCACGGTTAGGTCCGGGTCTATCTTGAAGAATAGCTGCCACCTTACGCTCGGCGAATGTTGTATATAAAGCAATACCTAAGCTTGCAAAAATGATGATTGCAATGAGTATCAGTTTTTCAACCAATAAAATCCAATCGAATGCTAATATTGTCATGTTTATAATATTATTCTAAAATCTACCCTAATCAGTTTATTCGTACGTTACTTAAGAACTAAAGTTATTAGAATGAGCAGGCCCATTAATCTTACTCAAATCAATATCTGGCTTATTTACTCCACTTGTGTCATGAATATCCAATAACAAATGTGGCTTTCTACCATCGTTTACTGCTGCAAATGTTTCGGTAGGTATGACTGAATGAACATAATGTCCTTGAGAAATTACTGAATGACGGCTAATCTCACGAGGTCCTTCGATTACCCAATCAGTAGTTTGTTTCTTTTCGAAACGACATTCATTACAAATCCAATCTTCAACTTCTCCCCATTCATCTTTTCTTGCAGTAACCCTGAATACCTCATTCCCTCTATTCCACAAAGTAACTTTTCCGCTACATTTTGGACAATCCCTGTGTGCATCCATTGGTTTAAGGAACCACACACGGTTTTTGAAACGGAAAGTCTTATCAGTCAAAGCGCCTACGGGACATACATCAATTACATTACCGATGAAGTCGTTATCCAAACTTTTTTCGATGTAAGTAGCAATTTCAGCATGGTCTCCCCTATCCAAAATTCCATGAACCCGACTATCAGTAACTTGATTGGCAGTATATACACAACGGAAACACATAATACAACGTGTCATGTGCAATTGTATATAAGGACCTAAGTCATGCTTTTTGAAAGTACGGCGTTGAAACTCATAGCGAGTGCCTTCCTTACCGTGTTCGTAGCTTAAATCTTGTAAATGACACTCACCTGCTTGGTCGCAAACAGGACAATCAAGCGGATGATTCAATAACAAAAATTCTACAACACCTGCCCTTGCATCAATCACCTTTGGACTCGTAATGTTTTTGACTTCCATCCCATCCATGACAGTTGTGCGACAACTTGCCACTAACTTAGGCATCGGACGAGGGTCTTTTTCAGAACCCTTTGAAACTTCCACCAAACAAGTTCTGCATTTACCACCACTGCCTTTCAGTTTACTATAGAAACACATGGCAGGAGGAGCAACCTCGCCGCCAATTTTGCGGCCAGCCTCCAAGATTGTGGTACCCGCAGGCACCTCAATGGTGATGTTATCAATAGTTACCTTAAATAATTGTTGCTCGCTCATATATTATTTCTATGCGGTTACAGGAACGTGAATCGGGTCGGCATAATGAGCCAATCCATAGTTCCTAGTTTGCGATTCTCTGTGATTTAATACATGCCATTCAAATTCATCCCTAAAGTGTCTGATAGCTGCGGCAACAGGCCAAGCAGCAGCATCACCTAATGGACAAATTGTATTGCCTTCAATCTTTCTTTGGATATCCCAAAGCAAGTCAATGTCAGACATTTTACCATGACCATGTTCTATCTTGTCCAATATTTTCTCCATCCAACCTGTACCTTCCCTACAAGGGCTACATTGACCGCAGCTTTCATGATGATAGAAACGAGCCAAAGTAAGCGTATGTTTCACGATACATTGGTCTTCATCCAAAACAATAAATCCACCACTTCCCATCATTGAACCTGTTGCAAAACCACCGTCACTCAAACTTTCGTAATTCATGATTCTTGGTTCGCCTTTAGCAGTCTTCAACAATAGATTAGCAGGAAGAATTGGAACGGAAGAACCACCTGGAATACAGGCCTTTAATCTTTTACCATTTGGAATACCTCCACAATATTCATTACTATAGAGAAATTCCTCTACAGAAATGGTCATATCTATTTCGTAAACACCTGGCTTATTGATATTTCCGCAAGCAGAAATTAATTTTGTTCCTGTAGAACGACCTACACCAATCTTGGCATATTCCTCACCACCCATATTGATGATTGGAACTAATGCAGCTAATGTTTCTACGTTATTTACAACGGTTGGTCTATCCCAAAGTCCTTTGATAGCAGGGAAAGGAGGCTTGATACGAGGATTACCACGTTTACCTTCTAGGCTTTCAATCAAGGCAGTTTCTTCTCCACATATATAGGCACCACCACCTCGTTGAACATATATTTCGCAATCGAAACCTGTACCCAATATATTTTTTCCTAACCAACCATTTGCCTTTGCCTCATTAATTGCCTGTTCCAAAATATCTGGAATCCAAGCATACTCACCTCTAATATATATATAGGTAGCATTTGAACCGAGGGCGAATGAAGAAATGATTAGTCCTTCAATCAATAAGTGAGGAAGAAATTCCATCAAGTACCTATCCTTGAAAGTTCCGGGTTCGCTTTCATCTGCATTGCAAACTAAGTGACGAGGAACACCTTCAGGTTTAGCGATAAAACTCCATTTCATACCGGCAGGAAACCCTGCACCACCACGACCACGTAGTCCGCTCTTTTTTAATTCTTCAACAATAGCGTCGGGAGACATGTTCTTCAAAGCTTTTTCCACACCACGATAACCGCCTTCTCGACGATAAACTTCGTAGTCACGAATTCCCGGAACATGTGCCTTTTCTAATAATAATTTTACCGCCATATT
>CANCPA010000301.1 GCA_947379895.1 Chitinophagaceae bacterium
ACTCCTTTCTTAGCGAAGTATTGAATTTCAGCTTTGTCAGGATAGATGTAGTTAACCTTGTATGTGCCAGGTAAACTTTCAGTTCCGAATTCTGCACCGCAAAGAGAAACGCCAAATGGTAAAACATTGTATTGAGCAGATCCCTTAGCAAGGCTAAGAACGATGATTGCGAGTATTACGATTAAATGTTTCATGACTTAACTTTTTTGTTGTGCTTAATTGCGATACAAAGATGCGACAGGCTAAGCGAGCGTATTATAAGGTAAGACATGAACCCACTATCAACTTTTTCAACCCCTTTGTAGTAGTTTGATTATAGGGCAGTGAATGAAATTGATGAGGGAAAGTGATAGGGAGGTCAATTTCTAAATAATTATATAGAAATATTTTTGAAAAAGATGGTATAAAACATATGTTTATAAAGACATTTTTGAAAAAGATGGTATAAAACATAAGTTTATAAAGACATTTTTGAAAAAGATGCTATAAAACATGAGTTTACAAGGACATTTTTGAAAAAGATGCTATCCTAACGAGTTATATACGACCATTTTTGAAAAATGTCCTATCCTAACGAGTTATATACAATCATTTTTGAAATAGTAGAGTTCCTAACGAGTTTAATAAGGCAATCGCTCTACAAAAAATGGCAAAACCATGTCTTTATGCTTTGTGAATGTTTTATAGCAATCAAATGAAGGTTTAAGCATATTATATATTCCCGACAGGCAGTTGCCTATTTATTAATCGCCTCATTATTAACCTCAGATCAAAATGCAACCGTTATCAATTTATTATTATAAAACACTTTAATTTTCATAAAATTTCACCTGATAACCAGTTTTCCTGTAGTAATTATTATTAATCAACTATTTTCGCCGACATGAGCAAGGAACAAATAACAAGTTATCCCAAAGAGAAAATAAATATTCTCTTCTTGGAAAACATCAGCGACAAGGCCGTGCAATATTTTAAAAAGAACGGCTATACCAATGTGACCAAACTGAGTGGTGCATTAAGTGAAGAAGAACTTATTCAAGCGGTAAAAGATGTGCATCTACTTGGAATCAGGTCGAAAACTACAATTACAAAAAAGGTATTAGAGTCAGCAAAGAAACTTCAAGCAATTGGCTGCTTTTGTATTGGAACTAATCAGGTTGATTTGAAAGAAGCGACAAAGGTGGGCATCAGCGTTTTCAACGCTCCCTATAGTAATACAAGGAGTGTTGCAGAATTAGTGATAGGCTTAGCCATCATGTTGATGAGAAGAATTCCGGATAAAAACAAATCTGCACATGAAGGAATTTGGAATAAAGTGGCTACTGGTAGCTATGAAATGCGCGGCAAAACAATAGGTCTTGTAGGATATGGAAATATAGGCTCTCAGGTGAGTATCATTGCAGAAAGCCTTGGATTGAAAGTATTGTTTTATGATATTGTAAAAAAATTGCCGCTAGGAAATGCTGTAGCAGCAAATAGCTTAGAAGAACTAATCAAGGAATCAGATATTGTTTCATTGCATGTACCGGAAACAGAACAAACAAAGAATTTAATCAATGAGTCAAACTTGCCATTTTTTAAGAAAGGTTCCATCCTTATTAATCATGCAAGAGGTGAGGTTGTTGACCTTAATGCATTAGCAGAACATCTAAAGTCGGGCCATATTGGCGGTGCAGCCATTGATGTATTCCCTTGGGAACCTGAGAAAAACGGAGATAAGTTTTCTTCTCCCCTTCAAGGTCTTTCAAATGTAATATTAACGCCACATATTGGTGGTAGTACAGAAGAAGCGCAAGAAAATATAGGAGAGGATGTAAGTGAAAAATTATACGAGTTTCTTGAAAAGGGTATTACTCATGGTTCACAAACCGTTCCTGCATTAGGTCTTCCTGCAGTGGATGGGGCACATCGGATATTGCATATTCATAATAATGTTCCGGGAGTCTTGAGTGCAATCAATACTGAATTAGCTATTAACCATATTAATATTTTGGGACAATATCTAAAAACGAATGATGAAATTGGATATGTTGTTCTTGATGTTGACAAAGAATTATCTGCACAGGCAGTTGAGTTGTTGAGAAATGTGAAAGAAACTATTAAGGTAAGGATGCTTTATTAGTTGTTATTGGTCAGTTGTTAGTGGTTAATTGTTAATTAGTGAAAAGAAGCATTAATTTTTAATAATTTAATTTAATTGTCATTTGTTAATTTGAATTAATCACTAACCACTAATCACTTATAACTAACAACTAATAACTAACCACTAATCACTAACAATTAATAATTATGAACGAGGGTATTGAACAACTGATAGAAGCACTTTCTTTTTCGCCAGAGAATATTCCTTTGCGCTTACATCTTGCAGAGTTAATGATTAAGGGATTCATGCTTGATGATGCAGCCTTGCAATATCAAGAAGTCTTGAACAGAAACTATGGCAATGATAAGGCTCGTAAGGGCTTGGCAAATGTGTATATCAAACAAAAGAAATATTCTGCAGCTATTCTTGTTTATGAAGCCCTTGTTGCCGACAATGTTTTGTCGGGCGAAGAATTAGTTCCGTATGTAAAATGCCTTATCAAAGAAAATTCACAAAGTGAGGCTATAGATATTTATAAAAAAGTATTACAACAATGTCCCGGTTTCAAAGATGAGGAGATTGATGGAATTTTACGAATGCCAAGTACTTCTAAAAGATTAAATAACGCAGGCGAGGATGAATATGAGGATGAACTAGACGATATATTTGGTGCAGAAGACTTTGAAGCAGAAGGTAGGACCGATTTTTTCATGGAGAAACCAAATCTAAAATTTGAAGATGTAGGAGGAATGAAAAAGGTTAAGAATGAAATTTCTATGAAAATCATTCAACCACTTAAAAACCCTGATTTATATAAGGCTTTTGGAAAGAAAACTGGAGGCGGAATACTCTTATATGGCCCTCCTGGATGTGGTAAAACTTATCTTGCAAAAGCGACCGCAGGAGAAATTGATGCAAAATTTATTAATATCGGACTGCATGACATTCTTGATATGTGGATGGGTAATAGCGAAAAAAACCTTCATGAAATATTTGCACAAGCACGAGACAATCAACCTTGTGTCTTGTTTTTTGACGAGGTGGATGCGATTGGTGCAAGCAGAAGTGACTTAAAGGGAAGCAGTATGCGCCATGTGATTAATCAGTTTCTTGCAGAGATGGACGGTGTAGAACATAGCAACGAGGGCATTCTTATATTGGCAGCTACAAATGCCCCTTGGAGTGTAGATAGTGCTTTCCGACGTCCTGGAAGATTTGATAGGGTCGTATTTGTTGCGCCGCCTGACGTAGAAGGACGAACTGAAATACTAAATCAATACCTGAAAGATAAACCTACAGAGAAATTAGATATCACTGCTGTTGCTAAAGTAACAGAAGATTACTCAGGTGCCGACCTGAAAGCAGTGGTGGATATTGCTACAGAATACAAATTAGAAGAATCACTAGCAAAAGGAGCAATTGAAAAACTGACTACAAAAGATCTTTTAAAAGCAGCTAAGCAACATAAAAACACAACGGCTGAATGGTTTAGTACTGCTCGCAACTATGCATTGTATGCAAATGAAACTGGATTATATAATGACATTCTGGATTATTTGAAGATTAAGAAGTAATCCTTAGGAATGGATTAAGAATAAAAACCAAAGAGAAATAGTTTTAGGGAATAATTAGGCAATTGTGAAACTAGTTTTTCAGTTAAACTTCGCTATAAATATCTGATTAACATCTACGCATTTCTTTCTCAATTAGAAAAATATTGAATTACTAAGTTGCATTATTTTCGGTAAAATATCTTATTTTTCCGCCCAATTAATAGTAACAGTAATGCGTACCATCATAACCCTTTTGTCATTCTTGACAATTCTATCAGTTTCTGCACAGAACATTACAATCACTCAGCCAAATGGCGGGGAAAAATTATATGCTTGTGACCAATACCCCATTAAATTCTCTGCAACAGGCACTTCTAATTATTATAATGTAGATTACTCGCTAAATAATGGGAGTACATGGACATCTAGTGCCACCAATCTATTAATTACGAATGGACAATATTTATGGACTGTGCCAAAGGTCTCTTCGTCGAATTGCTTATTGAGGTTACGAGACAAGAATGACACCCTTAAGCAGGATATTAGTGACAATGTATTTAGTATACAAATCCCTGTAATTCTTACTTCTCCTATTAATAGTGAAAAATGGTTGGGTAATACTTCACATAATATCACTTGGAATATGGTGGGTACTTCAAGCACATTTAATATTGCCTATTCACTCAATAACGGCTCTACTTGGACTACAATAGCTACGAATTATGCATCTACGAATGGTAGCTATACTTGGATGGTTCCAAACTTGCCTTCTAGTCAATGTTTAGTAAGAGTGATGGATGCGGTGACAAATTGCAAGGTCGATATTAGCCCTTATAATTTTACCATATTAGCTGCACAACCACTTCTTATTTCCCAAAATGGTGGCGATAGATTAGATTGGGATGCGAGTACCACTATTAATTGGCGGAGTACTACTTTTTATTCACCTGTTCGAATAGAACTATCTACGGATAGTGGTGCTAATTGGTCGGTGATAGTTACTTCAACCTCAAATACAGGTAGTTACTCGGGTTGGGTTGTTCCTCAAGTTGTGAGTGATAGATGTTTAATTAAGGTGAGTAATACCGCAGATTTGACTTCTTATGATATCTCCGACAATGTATTTAGTATCAAGAGACCTTTAGTGGTGGTGACTCCGAATGGAGGTGACAGTTTATTGGGTTGTAATAATTATACGATTTACCTTGCCAAAACGCCTTATACAAGTGGACTTGTTTATCTACAATATTCTACCGATGGGATGGCTACATGGAAAGCAATTACCAACTTTAATAATTCGCTTTATACCCAAACCAATTATGTATATACTTGGCAAGTTCCGAATGGGATTAACTC
>CANCPA010000302.1 GCA_947379895.1 Chitinophagaceae bacterium
AGGAAAGGTTGATAAAAAAATCTTGACAAGTTTCAATGCTGCATATAAGAACTTGCATTTGGCTATGGGTTACGATGGCAATCCTACAGTAGATGTGTCAAATGCAGGATTAAAACAAGCAGAATCTATTATTTCTTGGGTGGAAACAATGCAAGAAGAAGTGCATCATTGATAATGCTTTATTGAAAATGAAATCAATTAATAAACAAATAATCACTTTAGTCTCCTACAAGAACTCATAACTCATAGTTCATAATTCATCACTAATAACTAACCACTTACAACTAATAACTAATTAATCAGCGGCAATCCTATATTTGCGTTGAATAGAAATTGTTCATTTATCCGCTTTACTTATGCTAAATAAAATCAATTGGGCTGAAGACAGGTCTTACAGGACAGGAACAGATAATGAGCCTGTTCAATTTTATTTAGCATCCCTCTGCAACAGTACTCACCTCGAATTATTGTTAGGTTATTTTAGTACGGCGGCTATTAATGTGCTCTCTCTCGGTTTTGCTAGTTTTTTATTTGCGGGTGGCACTGTTAAGATGGTGGTGAACAATGTATTATCTGCCGAAGACCGTAATGCTATTAAGGTGGGTAATAACAACGAGGTGGAACCGAATCTGATTGACCTCTCCGATACCACTGATTAAAGTGATTAGAATGATTTAATTTATTGAATGACTTTACAGATTCAAAGAACGTATTTAAAATGAAATAATTTAATTAGTGCTTTACTTTTAATAATATTGCTTGATTATTTTTTTGCATGAATACATTTTCTAACTTAAAGGAGCTTATACAAACACTATATCGGGAGAGAGAGCTGCTTTCGGATATGTTTCAAAAAAGAAAACAACTTAACTATAATTACGATTTAGCATTAAAATCGGTTGATGACAACGAAGAAAAAATAGCTGCCTTAATCAAATATTCCATTTTAAGACAAAATGGAAATACTCTTGAAATAGATGACTTATTCCTCCAATTTTTTGAACAGGTATTAGGAGTTAATGAAGAGATTAATGCCTCTTATATCAATGAAAATATCCAAACAATCAAGGAAAATATCATCTATTATCTAAGTGAAAATAACGAAACAAGAAAGTATAACTATCTACGTCTAATTAAAACTATTCTACGGAAAGTTGGGAATAGTGCCCTTAGAAACATCGTGGATTTGAAAAGAAATGTTGAGATAGCATTTAAGAATGAACCTAACTATAAAATTAAAAAAGCAAAACTTGAACACCTAGACAAGAAACGTTTAGACATTACTGCATTGATTTTACAAACTGAACAACTAGTTGCAAGTGAAGAAGCTACATTCTTCAAGTCAGCATTAGATGAGGAAATGAAAGTTATCATCAATCAATTAAAACTTCAATTATTCAAGTGTACGCACAACTTGATTGAAATGGAGAAGCAGATTATTGATTTTCTTAATCAAATAAAACATCAAAGTAGCGTTGTTGAAAAACTAAGACAGGTAAAGCATTTAAAAGACCAATTTACGTTACAAGCAAATTCAGATATTGAATTGTTATTAGCAAAGAACTATGATTTAATCTTTGAATCAAATCCCACTTATCCTTTAAAACTTTCTTTGGATTATTTAAAGGAGAGCAGTGAAGCATATGAGATAATTAAGAAGGTGGCAATAAAAAGTAAGACTGCCATTAAACCTAAACAACCTGTAGCAGACATTATTTCTGACGAATATTTGGAAACTCAAACGGAAGAAGAAATTATGATTAATCTCGAAGAAGTAAAGAACGGTTTTATGGCATCGAGCAATAATCTATTTGATTTTGTGATGGGTTATTCTTTTAATAGAGAAGTTTCTTTTGATGAAAGAATCACCTTTTACTGTCAACTAATTTCACAATACGATACACTTTTCGAAATATCAGAGGAAGTTTCCATTAAATCTGCTATTGAATTTGCAATGGTTTACCCTAAATAACGACAAAATGAAAGTACCTACACAAACTGCAAGAATATTTGAACTATTGAGTAAAGGACAATTTATCTGTTCTAATAGTACCAACGATGAAATGAAAAAGCTCTATAATATCATCGAAGATGCCAACAACTTTGATGACTTGTATGATTACTTTTTACAAATAAATTTCATTCTTGAAAAAGGAGATGAATACTTTTATTTTAGCCGACAAGAGGGAAAAGCTAGTTTGGAAAATAAGATTGGCAGAGCCTATCAATGGATTGATTTGGTAGATTTTTTTAAGACTTATGACAATTCCTTTGGTTCAGGTACACGGATTTCGCCTCATGATATATTAGTGAGATTGAATACGGATATTGAATTGGAAGAAAAGTTGACTGCATTAAAAAAATATGCGGGCGAAAAGGATAACTATAACGAAATAATTGGAAGGCTATTTGAACTCATGGAAAAAGACACTTTTATGGAGCTTGATAATCCAATTTCCAATACATATAAGGTACTTGCCTCGTTTAAATATCTTGAGGAATTAATATTAACCATCAATCTTCCAGAAGAAACAAAAAATGAGAAATCTAAATAGAATCATATTTATTAATAGTGCCAACAAATCTGTTCGTTATGCAGAGGTGAGTCTTGATGGCAACGTACATTTTATTGGCACACAAGGTGTAGGAAAAAGCACTTTGCTTAGGGCCATATTGTTTTTTTATAATGCCGACAAGACAAAATTGGGTATCCCGAAAGAAAAGAAAGGGTTTGACGAATATTACTTCCCCTTTCAAAATTCTTATATAATTTATGAGGTGACAAAAGAGACGGGCTACTTCTGTATTATGGCTTTCAAATGGCAAGGAAGGGTGGCATTCCGTTTCTTTGATGCTGCCTATAACAAAGCTTTTTTTATTGACAACGAAGGGAAAGCCTTCGAAAATTGGGATAAAACAAGAGATGCATTTGGGAAACATATAAATCATACCAAAATAATTTCTAGCTATGAAGAGTATCGAAACATTGTTTATGGAAACAATCAAGGGCTATCTTCTGAATTTAGGAAGTATGCTGTTTTAGAAAGCAAGCAGTTTCAAAACATTCCAAGAACCATTCAGAATGTGTTTTTAAATTCTAAGCTAGAGGCAGAATTCATAAAGGAAACTATCATCAAATCATTGAATGAAGAGGAAATAAAAATAGACCTGACCACTTATTCCCATAGTCACCTAAAAGATTTTGAAAGGGATATGAATGATATTAAAAAGTGGGAAATAAAGAGTAAGGGTGGTGAAAGCCTTTTGAAGAAACAAGCGGACGAGGTTTATAAAAATCATAGTGCGATACGCTATCTTGATGCACAAAAAACTGAACTAGCTAAACAGCTAGGATGGGCATCGGACAATTTACAAATTGTATTACCCAAATATCAAAAGACAAAAGACGATAAGGAAGTAGATAGAGAGAAGGCACAACAAAAAACAAATCGGGCGGATGAACTTTATATTGCGTATGAAAAAACTAAGAATGGCGATATTTTATATTTCAAAAATAAGTTGAAAGAGATTAAGGAAAAAGAAGAGGAATATGCAAGGATAAACATCGATGAAATATTAAAAAGAGTTTCTCAAAAAAAAGAATTATGGGTAGAGAAGGAAAATCTAGAACAGGAGAAGGCAATCCTAACTAATAATTTTTTAGAAATAAATCAACGTTATGAAGCTTTAATAAAGCAATATGAGAACAGTAGGATAGCTTTTGATAATGATAAAATTGGTCAAAAGAATACAGCCGAAAGAGGTTTTACTGACTTCAAGGAAAAATTATCAAAACAATATGACAACCTATTTGAAGAAATAAGAATTCAACAAAAAGAATCACTTGATAATGCAAGGGCATTAGTTGATGCTCAAAAAGAGGGTATCCATACATTGAGAATCAAGAGGACTAAAGCAGAACACGTTTTGCTGTATCAAGAAGAAATTAGTGCTTGTAAAAATGATATTCATGAGTTACAATTAGAAATTGAGAGGTCGGCAACAGAGATTAGAAATGCAGTAGAAAGAAGGAAAAATTTTGAAAGGGAAGGAGAGTTAGAGGAGGCAAAACAAAAGAACGACTTCGAGAAAAAGATAGAAAAGCAACAAGAAACAATTGGCAATTATAAAAGTCAATTAGACTCAATAAATAAGAAAATTGAAAACAGTAAGGACTCTTTATATGGTTGGCTAAATGCAGAAGTGCCTGATTGGCAAAACAATATTGGAAAGTTGATAGATGTTGAAGTATTGTTTAAAAAAGATTTAAACCCACTAAAAAGTGACTCCTCTAATAGTTTCTATGGTGTAGAAATTGATACTGAAAAAATAGAGAAACATGTAAAATCAGTAGCTGATTATGAAGAAGAAAAAGAGGAACTGAATAAGGTAATTGAACAAACAAAGAATACTATTGATGCTTTAAATATTGAGTTAGCAGATAAGCTTGATAAGCTAAGCAAGAAGTATAAGTCCCAAATTAGAGAAATAAAAGAACAGGTACAAACACGAGAATATGCTATAAGCGTATGCAACCAAAAATTGTCTGAAAAGAATGTGTCACTTACTGAATTAATCAAGAAATCTGATGCAGAAAAGAAGGCATTACTACACTCGATAGATGAAAATATTGCGAAAGGAAATGAAGAACTAATCGTAGCAGAACAAAATTTCACTTTGGCGGAGGGCAATTTAACAAAGTTGTTAGAGGTTAAAAAGAAAGAAAAGGAAAGCAGGATTAAGGTTGAAGAGAAGTTGCTTTTAGAATTTAATTTAAAGCTAAATATAGAAATAAAGGAGAATACTGCTTTGACTGATAAACAGATTGCAGGAGCAAAAGAGCAGCAAAAAAAAGAGTTAACCAATAAGGGTGCAGATACTACGAGAATTGATGAAATTGATGCAAGATTGACAAAGATTAAAAACGGACTCGATTATATTGAATCTAATATTTCCATAGTAGAAAGATATAGATATGACAAAGA
>CANCPA010000303.1 GCA_947379895.1 Chitinophagaceae bacterium
GACCTTAAAAGATATTTCGGTGATTCATTTTCTTCCTTCATGATACTATAATATTTCTTGCAATGTATGCCTTTAATGTGATGGTCTAGCTATTTTGTACATCATTACTGACTATTTGAAATAAAATAGTTAGAACCAACAATGGCACCCCTAATTTTAGCAAAGGAAATACGCATCACTCACTACTCCCTCCATTCTAGTTCCCCTTCCTAATTTACCGTTTCCCCTTCCCATTTCACAGCCCCCCCTTCACACTATTCATTTATCCCTTCATTGTTCGCAGCTACCCCTTCCCATAATCCTGCTGCACCTTCAGGCTTCTCATCCTTCTCTTCAATTCAGTTTACTCAAACTGAAGGACTCGCAACTTCGCCGGAAGCGCTCGCAGTTCAATCTTCAGCACTGTTTACTCACTTCAAAGCGCTCTTTACCCCCCTTTGAGGAGACCTAGCTCCCCCTGATGTTCTCCCTGCTACACCTTAACACCTCCGCAAAACGCCTAAAAAGCAAAATTCGCCACCGTGACTACTCACTAAATAGTGTGTTTCTTTCAAAATAGTTCGTTTTTAGTCAAAGTAGCTTCCTTATGCGTCAAAGTAACGTCGTTATTCATTAATGACTTGACTTCTTGACAGAAAGTAGCTTACTTACCCCGAAGAGTCAAGTCGTCAGAGTGAAAAGTAGCGTTGATAATTAATAATGACTATACCTCTAAGTAAAAGATAGCGTCGTTAACCTAAAAAGTAAAGATGCCATTGCATAAAGTCAAGTCATTTCAGTAAAAAGTCAAGTAGTCGAAACAAAAAGTCAAGTCGATAACCGCTAAGCAAGCTACTTCAGAGCAAAAAGTAGCTTAGTCGACTAAAAAAGAATTTTTCTAGACAGTAAATGCTAAATTGTCAAACACATAGTGATTTAAAAATGTGGTGGAATGAAAGTTATGATTAAAATCCTTGTTAATCGAGAGCATTCTAATTTTGTCCTTTACCTTGAAACAAACCACAATCCAACAAAATCTTTTTTTTATTACTGAGGGTGAGAAGATGCTTTGAACCTGTAACTGTACGTGCAGCACCATAAAAAGAAATCTACGCCGGAAGGCAGACTGCCGAGGTTCGTGTCTCACGAACTCTTTAAGCGAAAAACTTTTATGCACCCTCCTAGTGTTCCTTGTTTTTCTTCGTTACCCTTGTGGTATTACCTCCTTAGTAATAAATTATTCATACCTATTCCCCCTAAATTTTGAATAAAAAACATTAGTCCTTTCTATTCCTTCACAAACTTCTTAATACACTTATTTCCTTTCGCATCCATTAATTCCAAAACATAAACGCCTGCTGATAAGTTATTGGCAGGAATGGTTATCATCGAATTATTGACTAAAACTTCACCTCTATTAACTACTTCTATTCCCGCAATTGTTAGTATCCTCAATTGATAAGCTTTGAAACTGCTATTTGCCAAATAGATGTTTAAGCTGCTTTGAACGGGATTGGGGTTAATAGTGATGAGTGATGAATTATGAGTGATGAGTTGAGTTGTATTACTGTACATTATTGTTCCATTTTCTCCTATTGCCTTGATGCGGTAATAAGTGGTAGAAGTTGTAGGGTTTTCAACTGATATTAAATAATTGCTAGCATTAGTTGCACTTGTGTTTGCAATTTGACTAAAATTAAAGCCATCAGTACTTCTTTCTATTGAATAGCAATTGATGTGTTGTTCGTTAGCAACATTCCAATTAATCATCACCGCATTATTCTCTTCTTTGGCTGTGAGAGTAATGAAGTTGATAGGCAGAATAGTATTTGCTTTCTGAAGAATTATTTCGAAACGATTCTTTCCTTGACTCAACGTATCGGCCGTAATATTGAAGGGGTAGGTTTGATTGAGTCGAATATCCCTTGTAATATTCAAAAACTTATCCCTCAATACCAATGAAATATTGGAATCGAGTTGGGCATAATCACTAAAAAATAACTGATAGTTACCATTGACATTACTTGTAATGGCTAATCGTGCCGTATCTCTTTTGAAACTATCAGGCAGCGTAGCAATTGCTAATGCTGTAACATCTTTATTAATAGTCAAGGTTTGATTGCCCGAATTCAGAGAGGCTGCATCAAGCATTGCATTATATTCTTTTGTTCCTTGTGGATTGAAGCGTAAAACTACCTCATCAAGTAAGCTATTGGTAGCAGACTGATAGCCAATCCTAATCATTTTATTTAAGATAGCCCCAAAATATTTAGTATTCGGAATCGTTCCATTCACCTTATGCCCTTCCTGAAAAGTAACAGACCCATTCCTATTTGCCTCTACAAAGAATGCTTGACCGACAGCCAAATAATTGCCATATACATTATCGTATCCGCTTGCACCATTTGCAATCACTCCTGCCGAATAGGTAGTATAGTTGCTATTTCCGAAGGGACTGTATGTCCACATCTTATTATTGATAGCAGGATTAGCGGCCTGAAATGCCGTGTAACTAATCTGACTAGGATACGGATTAGCGAGTAGGGTATATTTATGAATAGCCGTATCATTCAAGGCAATCACCACATTTCCCGAAGAAACACTTCCTGTGGCACTCAAAGTAACGGCCTCGGGGGCAGTAGGATTGGCACTATTCAATTGATTATTACAATTTACTGTGGCACTATTCCGATTGCCCCGAATATTTATTCTATAACCAATACCTCTAGAGAAATTGGTTTGGTCGGTGTTTAGTATCGTTACCCATCTACTTCCATTTACTTGCGAAGCTTGATAGGTAAACATGCTAGCCATATTAGTAGGAGAAACATCGAAACCTTTGTTATTGTATTTATCGGTCACATTTACACCATTTCCCGTTGTGGTACCGCAAACAGAACCTCCTGTTCCAACACCTGTGATATAGACCTGTTGTTGCCAACCATTTCGGATAGTTGAATTGACAGGGCAACCTAAGAAACTATATTTACGGGAAGCTTTTGCAGGGATATAACGCTGAACGGTGACATTTCCAGAGATGGTACCTGCCATTTGGTCGATACGGGCTGTGCCGTTACTATCAGACAACAAGGTAAGATTACCGCCTGTATTAAAAGTACCTGAATTGGGGGTAATAGTACCCTTTACATGCAAGGCATTACCAAGTGTGATAGTTCCCGACGTATTAATAGTTAGGTTATTGATTGTATTAGTCGTATCGGTCGTAGTTTGGTCGAAATACAAAGTACCTGCTGCCGAACCTGCAAGGACTACATTTGAAGACGGAGAACCTGTAACCATTCCTGCACCTGAAATAGTACCATTTACAGTGAGGGTATTGCCATTCAGATTAAGCCCCGAAGAAAGAGTAAGATTATTGACCGAAAGATTGGTGGTCAATTTTGGACTATTCGCACTGATGATGACATTTGTAATTGAGGAAGGAAGACCGCCACACCAATTTGAAGCGGAAGCCGCATCGCCATTGTTGATGCCCACATAAGTTCCGGTAGTACAATTGACAGAACCTGTGTTACCGATAACATATAGATTGGTCGCACCACTTGCTAATGCAATTCCTGTTTTATTGAGGGTAAATGGATTGCTACCACTCGGAGTTCCCACCGAACTTACACTATTAGCATTGGTATAGATACCTAATTCGCAGGCATTTGTTGCGACAAAACTAGCTGCACCATTTGCGGTATTGAATTGATAAGTCATCGTTGCAGTAGTGGCAGCTGAACCGATGACCGTCCATTGAAGGTTGAGCATTTTTGAGGCATTACCCACTGCATTTGTTAGTGTAGGACTAACAGCTACGGATACATTTGAAGTACCCGATGTATTCGCAATCGTCAAAGGAGTATAAGTGGTTGTCGTTCCAAGAGGGAAAGAAAAGGCAGTAGTATTGACCGTATTCTTTATCAATAATCCCGTTCCTGAAGTCAAGATATAACTTGAATTGGAGGCATTCGAAACGGTAGCAGTTGCATTCAAGGTAAGATTATTATTGCTCAATGAGAGTATTCCAGAAGTCAAATTCAAGTTATTGGCAATAGTTACTGCATTATTTAAAGAGACGCCACCCGCACCCGAAGTATTGATTAGGAGGTTATTAAAAGTCTCTCCTCCACTCTTAGCTATCGTTTGTGGAGTGGCAGTTGAACCATTGAAACTGATAGTAGTATTGGTATTTGTAAATGTTCCTGCATCACTCCAATTTCCACTCAATGCAAGGGAAGTGCCTGCAGTAGCAGCAGCCAAAGTTCCATTTGTTCCAATTGTTACATTGCCATTTACAGTAGTAGCCCCTGCGGTCGTATAACCAAGATTAAGGGAGGCAGCCGTTGCATTTACTGTAACTCCATTTACCACTGCCGAGCCCCCTACTTGCAATGAACCGTACATATTTGTGGCATTATTCAATCGGACTGAACCAGAACCGGTATTGAGAAGCGTGAAGGATTTAGTAATACTATTCAAACCTGTAATAGATAGATTTCCTGTTTGAGAAGTGCAATTCCATAACAAATTACCAAAAGTTTGGGAAATATTAGTAGGGCTACCTGTTGTTAATCCTGTGATAAAGAGATAAGAGGAAGCGTCCCAAGAAGCAGCAGGAATTATTGGAGAATTATTGGCACATTCCAAAACTGAATTGGCTTGCATGGACAAAGATCCTGTAGAAAGAATCTTATAATCGGCAGCACCCATTTTGATATAGCCATTATTATTCACAACGCCTGTATCATTCAGGTTGCCCGAAGTAACTATCAAGGAGGCATTTGTTCCATTAATTGCCATATTTGACAACGCATTATCACCAATATTTATGATTCCTGTAGAATAAACGGTGGTAGTAGAACCACTCTGAACTATTGCCCCATCATTAATATTTAATGTCCCAATTGCCTTTAACCCATTCGTTTGTAAAGTAGTAGAAGTAGGTACAGAAAGGGAACATCCATTACTAATTGTTAG
>CANCPA010000304.1 GCA_947379895.1 Chitinophagaceae bacterium
CATCAACCGCAACAGGTTATAGATTTGATACCTGCCGATATTAGACCTTTTGTGGTGATGAATATCTCATTGTCCACTACTGTTCTGAAAGATGAGGGGTACGCTTGTGCTGATTCTTGGCTAAACACTTGTGCTCAAAATGGTATTTGGGCCATGATACAACCGAGTAGCGGAATTAGCAATGTTTTTTTATCTGATACAGCCTTTAGTCTTTATGAGTCATTTTACAAGCAATACCCCAATTTTATTGGCTACAATTTTTGTGAACAGGCATGGGGATTTGATAATACTACCTTCCCTCTACGATTAGGTTTGTACATTAAATTGTTACAATTGGGAAAAAAGTATGGCGGTTATTTATATATTAATGACGACTTTTCCATATCGAATAATATATATAACACAGTTGCAAAATTTAAAAGGAATAAACCTTTTGCTGATTCAACTATTGCTTATAAGGATAATATGATTTATGGGGACAAGTTTACCAATTCCATCGGTTATTATGATAATGAGAGTGGTGCACTTGGTGCTTTTTTATCGGGTCATGCAAGTAATTATGCAGTTAGGTACGACCAGTATTCTTGGCCATGGTCGGGTAGGGCAAAGGTATTTGGTCCTGAAATATTAGGTCGTGATACGGCAAATGGAAATCGTGCCCTTTGGGGTTGTCCCGAGTCAGTAATGGGTGTGCCAATTGTTGAACATATCTTACTAACAGGAGCAACTGTAATTGATGGCCCTGAAATTCCTTGGATGACAACCACTTATGGAAAAGATACTTTGCCAGCATTTACAAACATGCTTGCTGATATTTATCGTAAAATAATTGATGGTGCCATCCGTATTCCTACTTTTCATGAGGTAATTGCCCGAACCAAAATTGCCTATGTGAATGATGTGGATTATAATACTACCGATTCGTTATTTACAGGTTTATATGCCATAGATGGTACATTAAAGAACAATAGAACATGGTTTAAAAAATCTGGACGGTATCCCTCTATTCCAGAATTTGCTTTATCTACTATTTATGAAATATCGCCGTTCCAAACAACCATTAAAAAATCGGAATACAGCAAAAGATGGATTACCAATCAGGCAAAAATTAATGAGTTCAATAGCCTGTTTCCTGAAGAATATAAAGGTGATATGTTTGTAAGCAGGGTGGCTAATAGTTGGTTCTCTTATAATCCATATATAAATACCGATACGGTTGCTACTGCTAATATCCCCCTTAAATATAATACCTGCGATAGTATCTCACTTGCTTATTCGGCACATACATTTAGTGTCATCAATGAATCTGCCAATCAATTGAAAGTGTATCTAAATAACTATCGTACAGATAAAAACTATCTTTGGAATCAATATCCAAACGATTTCAGTTGGTACACATTACAGACAGCTATTTTTCCAGATTTTATTGCACATACAAGGGACAGTGCCTTGAGAAACAGTGTAATTAAAATTTATGGGTGTCAAAATTTACCTAGTTATTCATTAGCTGACAGGGGAAAGCATCTGCAAAGTATAGCTACAACAAGTTGGATTAATGGTGTATTTACATTGACCATTAGTCATAATGGTCCTGTTGATTTAACCATTAATTGCTCTGGAATTGCAACCAATCGGTTATCAGAACCTGCACCACCTCAACTTTACGCTGCCCCCAATCCCCCCGTATATACAGGTTATAAAATGTATGAGGCAGAGGGGGGAACTGTTACTTGGCCTGCCAATGTATCTACAGCTTTTCCCCATTATCATGGTACCCGATATGTAAATTTTTCAAGTACCACCTCTTCATCTTCGGCTGTAACGTTCAAAATAATAAATGTACAAAATGCAGGAACTTATCAACTTCAAACAAGATATTCTACTCCCGTATCTCAATTGACCAATGTCAATAAAGTTGACATCTATGTAAATGGAAGTAAAATTGGGACTCCCTCATTCGCTATAACAGGTATTGATAGTGTATGGGCTTTGAATACACAAAATGTGAACTTAAATGCAGGAACAAATACAATAATGTTCAAGGCAAATGCAAAGGGGGCACAATTAAATATTGATAATATCATGTTGACAGCGGTAATTCCAGTTCCAGTTTCTTTTATTTCATTGGATGTTAACGAAATAAAGGGTTCTCGGGTACTACTGAATTGGTCTGTTGCTGATGAACAAGAGATGTTAGGGTATAAGATTCAAAAAAGTAAAGATGGAATCAATTTTAATCTTTTGTCAGAACAGGCTGCAAGCAATTTGGGTAATAACAATTATTCATTTATTGATGATGCTAATACAGGCTTTTGTTATTATAGCATTAAAGGAATCAGTAAAAGTGGTCAAGTAACATATAGCAAGGTGGTAAAGATTTTTATGGCCGAAACTTCGAGGGAGATAATAACGGTGTCTCCCAATCCTGTTTCTGGAAATAAAATAATGTTATTGTTTTCAAACGTATCAAAAGGCGATTATGCTATTTCGCTACATGACCTATTTGGAAGGAGGTTAATTACAAAAGTCTATCAACATATTGGGGGCGACGGAACCACAGAAGTTTACTTGCCATCTATTAGTGCAGGAAAATATCAAATTGAAATTAAAAGTGATAAAAAGCAATATTCAATTCCTGTAATCACGCTTAAATAATTATAATAGGATTGTTTCCTTTAAAATTTTGTAATGATGAGTAGTAGAATATTATTTACTTCAATGTTATTAGCATGTACTTTCCATCTTTTTGCGTCAAGAACTCAAATAAACGTTGCTAATAGTACACTTAGTAATGCGACTTACAATGCAACAACGCAAACACTAAGTTTTACCAATGTATCTGCAGGAGGAAAGGCTACTTTGCCTGTAAAAGGCGACTTGTCTGCCTATCAATCTCTTGTTCTTAATTTGGCAAGTTCAAATGTAACTATCAGTGTGAAAATTACTTTTATCGGTTCAAATGGGTTAAGCCAAAGCAAAGTGATTTATCAAAATGCCGTCTCTGCGAGTACTATATTTCAAATAATGCTTACTGATACTTCCATTATCTCTGCACGAAACAATATCACTTCAATAGCAATAGGTGCTAAGCCAGGAGGAACTTATGTACAGTTTAATTCCGTTTATTTCGTGAATGTAGATACAGGTGGTGTTGTAAATGCGATGGATACTATCACCGTTGATACCTCTAAAACTTATCAAACTGTTACAGGTTTTGGAGGTATGGGAATGAATAATGATTGGAGTACTTATTTGTCGAATGCACAAATAGACTTAGCCTTTGGAAAAGGAACTGCACAACTAGGTTTAAATATTATGCGTGTAAGAATTGACCCTACAGGGGTCAGTAAATGGGCAACAATGGTTGCTGCTTTGAAACGTGCCAAAACAAATGGGGCACTAATTTTAGCCACTCCTTGGACTCCTCCAATTACCATGAAATCGAATGGAAAAGTTGATAGTGGCTCTTTAAAAAATACTTCTTATGCTGCTTATGCTGCTTATTTAAAGTCGTTCGTTACTTATATGTCCTTTCAAGGTATAACAATTGATGCTATCTCGGTGCAAAATGAACCCGATTGGCAAACAAGTTATGAGAGTTGTGTTTGGACTCCTTCCCAAATGTACAATTTCGTTAAGACCTATGGAGATAGTTTGGGTACTAAATGTCTTGCTGCTGAATCTTTAAATTTTAATAGAAGTTTTACAGATTCAATACTAAATGACAGTGTCGCAGTCAATAAGATTAGTTTTATAGGGGGGCATTTGTATGGAAGTGGGTTAACGGCCTATAATTTTGCTAGACAAAAAGGTAAAGAAGTTTGGATGACGGAACATTTGTTAGGTAGCGATTCTTTAAGGCTTCCAAATTGGTCGGAACAGTTAACTTTTGCAAAAGAACTTAACGACTGTATGCTAGCTAATTTCAATGCCTATATATGGTGGCATATCAGACGGTTTTATGGTATCATTGGCGATGGAAGTTATGGTTCTACAAATGGCGTTACCAACAAGCGAGGTTATCTGATGTCACAGTTTGCCCAAAATATTACCGGGCTTACAAGAGTTGCCACAACAAATACAATCGACTATTCCGATGATTTACAGGTGTCAAGTTATCTAAAAGAAGATAAGTTAGTCGTTATGGTCATTAACTTATCTAGAAAGCAATTCAATAATGTAGCCTTCAATTTGCCTTTCAATCCCCTTAGTGTTCAAGGTGTTAAAACCAATTCTACCTCTACTATGATAACTCATAATGTGGTATTGCAAACAGGTCAAGCACCAATCACCAATATAGATTCGCAGAGTGTGAATACTTTTACATTTACTTTTGTGCCCAATGTATTGCCTATTAAAAGCATTTCATTAGAGGCGGTATTAAATCAAGGAATAGTTAATTTGACGTGGAATACAATAGGAGAGGGGCATGTTGGAAAATTTGTTATCGAGAAATCTTTGAATGGAAATTCTTTCTTTGCTATTGATACTGTTGTTGCAAATAATAAGATTTTGGCTAGCTATGATTTCTCGGATAATAATATTGAGTCAGGACGGGTTTATTATCGTATTAAGGCATTAAACATTGATGGGTCGGTTATATATAGTTCAATAGCTAGTGTAGATAATGAAAAGGTCTTTGGTGAATACCATATATTTCCAAACCCTATTACAGGGAGTCAGTTGAACATTGTTTTTAAAGATTCACAGAAAGGGAATTATCAATTAGTCATCTATAATAGTTTGGGTCAGTTAGTTATGGTGAAGGATATTGCCCATATTGGTGGAACAACTAATTATAGTTTTGCCTTAAATAAAGGGTTGATAAGTGGCGATTATAAGGCAATTATTAAGGAATTAAGTGGTAAAGGTAATATAGTATTCAGAGCAAATTTGGTTTATGCAAATCCTTAGTCTAAAGTATATTCTGTCTATTGAATGAGGGACTCAATGCTACAAA
>CANCPA010000305.1 GCA_947379895.1 Chitinophagaceae bacterium
AGCGAGTCGTACAGGATTTCTTGCCTATGATTCGGTCTTTTCTGGATTAAATGATACCGTCATATTACATAGTAGTATTTCTCAAACTTTTAAGACTGTTTTAGGATTCCCGGCATCAATTACCTTCATTAAAGAATTGTCAGCGGGCAGTAGCTATCTCATTTCGGGTTATATCACCGTTCCAAACAACAATATTTTCAGTATTACTAGTAGTAATAACCTCTATTTTAACAATGTAACGGTATCGGTAGATAAGCAAACAAATGCCATTTTGCCAACAGGCACTGCATCAATACCTCTTACAACAGCTAGTCTTCAATTGAATGCTTTTGGGTTTGCACCCGTTCAAGTAACCAATTTAACTTTAAAACCAATTAGCGGCAACACTACTACGGGGCAGCTGAGTGGAAAAATAATACTATATCCTTCGGCACCTGCAAATGCAACTTTTGCCTTGCCAAATGCTACACTCATAGATGTGGCAGCAAAAACGGACTCGATGAATACCGCTTTTGCAATTTCAACAACAAACACATTGACAAACAATTCCTATAGGCTCTATTTCAAGAGTTCAGGATATATAGGCATTGATATGGCAAATTTGAACAGTACGTTAAATTTTGATACTGCAACACTTTCTTCGAGTGGAATTAATAACCTACATGGCTATCTGCAACTGAATTCGATAGTGGGATTCACGCCCTCTAATTCAGGAAAGATAAATATTCAATCAGGCTCCTTTGGAACTGATTTCGGTTTCAAGACACTAAGTTTCAATGTTGGAAGCACCACTATTTTAAGTGGTTCATTACAGAAATTAAAATCAGACTTTAACGATATTCAAATTGCAGGATTAAATACGACTAATGCGACGCTTTTGTTTGGAGGTAACCTGACAATTGCCAAAGGAATTTCGAGCGCTCCCTTTACTTCAATGGGACTTGTAAAAACGAATAATGGTCTCTATGCCTTTTCAAGTGCTGTCAACTTGACAAATGCATTTACTATCAATTCATTTACATTTAAGCCTGTTATCAATAGCAGTGCGAGTTTTAGTTACAGTACACAAAACAAAACCTATAATCTCAGTTTACCTGTTGGCATCAATGGTTCATCAATCAATTCGTCAAATGCCGCTGTAAAAACCATTACAAGCGCTGTATTCGTGAACGATATTACTGCACAGTTTAATATGCAATCCTCTAATTGGAGTGTATTCGTAGCACCTAATGCGAATCAAACAGTCGATTTAGGATTGGCTACTATCAATATTGGTACCTTCCTGATAAGTATCGGCAATAATCCTAGTATCAATACGATGGATTCGATGATGTTAGGAACAAAAGCAACATCCCTCCAAACAAATAACGATACCACGTTGATAAATGCCTCTACATCTGATTGGGCTTATGGCATTTCGGGTTCTGTTTCATTCCCTTTAGTTAAATCGTTGACGGGCAAGGGACTAAATAATGGTGGTGGAGGCATCCTTTTATTTTCAAATACTGCACAATATGGATTGCAAGCACGAGTGGACACCTTGTATATGAATATCTCCACAGGAATAATGGTGGCTACTGCAGGGGGTACAATGACTTTTGATAACGATAAAAAAGGCTTTGCACTGAGTGCAAGTGTAGTAGTTTATAATGTTTCTCCCGAATATTCGTTGGATAAAAAAGGAGTAGTGTATAAAGGTTTTGCGGCTAGTTATAAATATTATCAATATAGTTCGGGTGGCATTGAGTTGGGTGCAAGTATCTTGGTGCAAACAGATATACGAGTAGGTCCTGTTACCTTTCATTCGCTAGGTGGAGGATTTGATTTTAATACACAATCGGGTCAGTATAATGTATTTGTAAATGGAGACTTAGGGCCTACGGGTGTTCCGGCAGTACTCGTTGATGTACCTGTAGCCTTGAATGTATTATTTTCGAGTAGCTGTAATTACCTACCTATCATCACAGGGTCGGGAAGTGAAGTGATTGGCACTGTTCTGAAAGTATCTAATTCGAATGTGATTTTGGATTTGTGTAATAAATACCTGATGGCCACTGTGAGTCAGGATTTGAATTTGCCTTCGCCACTTAGTTTGGTTAAGATGAGTAGAAGTGGCACTATGTTCATTGCAATCCCAAGTAAAAGTAGTCCTAATGGTTGTTTTTATCTGGAAATGGATATAAATATGAATATCCCTTACTTGCTGCAAAATGCGGCAGCAGGCATGGCAATCGGATACAATGTAGCCTCAAATAACGAGTATATTCCTGCCTCTGCTATGAAAAGATTGAGTTCGTTTGTTGGCAGTGGTACTTTAAATGGTCTTTTTGTTTATGGTGATTTAGCACAAAGTACATCAGGCATTTACAAATTTAATTTCTTGGGTGTACGTTCTTATTTGGGATGGAATGAAAGTGTAAATTATGGATTAACTTTTTTCACCAATCTTTCGGGAGATATTACTGTAAATCTTTCTTCAAATTTCAAAGCACATGTAGGAGGACGATTAGGTGTTAATTTCTATGGCTTTGGAGCATCACTCGGAGGTAGTTTGGATGTAGGAACTACTTTAAATGGGGCTTATTCGCCTAGTGCAGGCTTTAATATAGCAGGTTCAGGAAGTGCACAATTCCAAGTGTTTGGAGGCGGCAGTAATGCAGAAAATATTGGTTGTAATAGCGTGAAAATAACATATAGTTCCTATACAATACATACTGCATTGGGAAGTGTATCGACAGATTACCCAGATGGAATTGAGGCAAAAGCATGTATTGGAATGGGATTGTCGTTTGGTATCAAATCGGGCAAGGCACCTTATGTTAATTTGAATTTTTAGATGGGGATTGTTCTAGTAACAGTAATTATAAATGAATAAGATGATAAGAAGGCTTTTTTTATTCTTCTGCTTAAACAGTTTTTTGGTGGTTTCTTTTGCACAGCAAAGAAAATCATCAAAATTGCTGTTGTCTGCATCTTCTCATCTTGGAAATTACATTTACTTATTTGATGGCCATGATTTGCAGGACTCATCTTTATTAAATTCAACAGACCATTTTATCATTAAAAGAGTGATTGTAAATAGTCTTGATAGCAGTTCAATTTCCATCGCTGAAAAAGACATGAAAGAGATTGGAATAGCCAAAAAGCCTACTACATCTAAAGAATTAAAAACTGCCTTGTCTGTTTCAGGCATCAAAGCTATGAAAGAAGGGTTGGGATTAAAAACAGACCAAGAACTAATTGGATTCTTACAAAACCATGAATCACCGAACGAATATTTTCTTTTCTATCCAACGATTGAGACTAGAATTGCCTTGGCACACGTTTATTTAGATAAAGAAGTGGTACAAGGGCGTGCTTACTTATATGCAATTACTCGAGTTGATAAACAAAGCAATCAACAGTTTTGGGGTAAGACAATAGTTCTTGGCAAAACGGACAACTACAGACTACCCTTCTATAAGTCGCTTTCATTTCCTGCAGAAGTGAGTGATAGTAGCATTTCCTTCAAATGGGCAGTACCCATTAATATTGATGATAATACCCTGCCAAAGCCCGCAAAAAGATTGTCATTCGATGCCGATGGATTATTGTACAATACCTTTTTCGCACCTTTATCTTTACGGGCCACAATCGAATTGGGTATCAACGATAAATGGGAAAGAATGGAAGGAAATCTATTCCCTCAAATCAATACGACTAAGGACACTTTGATATTCAGTTTTTCTAAGAGTTTTGAACAGGGTTCTGTGGTAAAATCTGTCATGACAATTGAAGATGAAATACATAATATTGGAAATAAGTCTGATACGGTAAATGCCTTTTTAATCACCAAAAAGAATGCACCCGCAATCACTTATCTAACTGTAAAGGACACCTTGAATGGGATGTATTTACATTGGAATCAGTTGCCTGAGAGTCCCTATTTATCAGGCATCCAAATAATTCGTTTTGGGGTCAATAACCTAGCAGATACGTTACCACTCTTACCTGTAATTGATACGGCCTTCATTGATTATGGAATTAAAGCAGGCGTCACTTATCGTTATGAAGTTCGGGCATTATATCTACCCGGCATGTCTATCAATCAAACGATTGCAGCTAATTCATTTGGGACACTTACTAAGTTTTCAAGACCCTTTCCTCCGTATAGTCTAACGGCAGCTAACGAAGGTAAAAATGTTCGTTTAAAATGGAAATCATCTAACGACCCTACTGTTGACGCCTTCTTTGTTTACAGGGGCGTGAATCCTGAACGCCTAAACCTATTTTCAGGAAGAATTACGAATACTACTTATCTAGATACTACAATGGAATTAAGTGGTGGTAGCCATTATTACTATGCGGTAATTAGTCAGAATTTAAAACAGGACACTAGTATTTACAGCAATATTGTTTCCATAATCCCGAATAGAAAATTACAGATTCCTGCACCAACCGAGATGACCTTTTATTACTCGAATGGTGCATTAAACCTCTTTTGGCAAGATAGCAGAAAGGTTAATAATCAAGTAAAGAGTTTCATTGTAGAAAAGAAAGAACAGAACGAACTAAGCTTTTCTTCCATTACCCCCCAACCTATTGAAGGCATCCTGTTTAAGGATACTTCCACCATTAAATCAGGAATAACTTATCAATACAGAGTTGCATCTGTGTCATTCAAAGGGGATACAAGTGAATTCAGCGAAGTGTTTACCTACGCTTTGCCAAAAAGTAGGGTGGATGTAATTAACAAATTTGATTTGCTAAATGGGCCGAAGGGTATTACCGTTTCCTTGCCTACTGTATATTTTGATAATCGCAAGGCTTATAACATATTTAGGCGCAAAGAAGGAGAAAATGAGTTTAGTAAGATAGCAAGTATTAAGGCGAATGATTTTGTTTATGAGGACACGAATGTAGTGAAAGGAGTTACCTATTACTATGCCATCAC
>CANCPA010000306.1 GCA_947379895.1 Chitinophagaceae bacterium
ATTAATAGTGCATGGTACGCTTTGGAAAGTCTTGATAAAAATGTGGTGCTCATTCTTGGTGGACAAGATAAGGGTAATGATTACAGCATTTTGGACGAGATGGTAAAGTCGAAAGTGAAGGCAATCGTTTGCTTGGGTAAGGATAGTAGTAAAATTGTCAATCATTTTAAAAACATAGTTCCTGCAATCAGAGAAACTTCTGACATGGATACATGTGTTAGAACATGCTTTAAAATGGCTACAAAGGGAGATGTGGTTTTATTGAGTCCTGCATGTGCAAGTTTCGATTTATTCAAGAATTACGAGGAAAGAGGAAGGTTATTTAAGGATGCAGTAAGAGAACTATAGTTTTTAACGGTTAGTTGTTAGTGGTAAGTTGTTAGTGATTAGTTATTAGTGTAGGAGAATTAAATGTTATGGGAGAATTGACTAATCTAAAACAAATTACAATGATTAACAATTAACAATTAATAAGTAGAAACTTTCAATTCTTGTAGAACATAGCTCTATTAAGATTTGCAATTTGCCCTGAATTTGGGTAGTTCTTTTGAATGAAAAATTGGATTGTGATTGATGGAAAACTAACCACTAATCACTAACCATTAACAACTAATCATTATGAGCGATACATTATTTTCACAAATGCCTACTGTCCAAGGGATGCGCAGCCAATTGGCTTTACGTACCCGTGGCGATAAATATATTTGGGCAATTGTGGTATTGCTTGCTTTAATATCTGTTTTAGTTGTGTATAGTGCAACAGGTTCTTTGGCATATAAAATGAATAAGGGTAATAATGAGATTTACCTATTTAAACAACTTGCTTTTATGCTAGTTGGTTTAGTTTTTATCTACTTTTTACATCGCGTTAACTATAGCATTTACATTCGAATAGCTTGGATATTATTTCTAACAGCTATTCCATTTCTCATTTATACCTACTTCTTTGGTGCAAAAATTAATGAAGGTAGTCGTTGGGTAAAGTTGCCAATCATCAACATGACGGTTCAAACGAGTGACTATGCAAGGTTGGCTTTGTTCATGTATATATCGAGGGTTTTGAGTAGAAAGCAGGAAGTAATTAAGGATTTCAAGCAGGGGTATTTACCTGTAATTATCCCTGTGGCTATTATATGTATGCTTATTGCACCCGCAAATTTATCAACCGCCTTATTAACAGGGGCTACATCCTTATTACTAATGTTCATTGGAAGAGTAAGTACAAAACATATTTTGCTAACCATATTGATAGCTGCAATTCCTGTGGGATTATTAATATCGGTGGCAGTATTAACCCATAATAAAACTAAGCAAGACACAGAAACAGTTACTGAAACCGAAAAGAAAGGGAAATATGAGGGAATGGGAAGGGTAGGAACTTGGGTGAAACGGGTGCAGGATTTCATTTATCTAAAAAATGACGAAATGCCTTATCAGGTACAACAATCGAAGATAGCTATTGCAAATGGTGGTATCATCGTTGGACTTGGACCTGGAAATAGTAGGCAACGTAATTTCTTGCCACACTGTTATTCCGATTTCATTTTTGCGATCATCATCGAAGAATATGGTTTGTTGGGAGGCGCCTTTATCATGTTTGTTTATCTCGTCTTTTTATTTAGGGGGATACGGATATTTCGAAAGTGTCCCTATGCTTTTGGTGCATTTTTAGCCTTAGGCTTAAGTTTCACTTTGGTGATTCAGGCATTGGCAAACATGGCCGTTTCGGTAAATATAGTACCCGTAACAGGGGTCACATTACCATTAGTGAGTATGGGAGGAAGTTCGTTTTTATTTACCTGTATGTCTATCGGGATTATTTTAAGTGTGGCAAGAAATGTAGAGATTACAGAAGGCAAAGCAGAACCCGAGAGCGTTTTGAATGAACCTGCTGCACAAACACAAGATAATGTTGCAGCTGTTTCGAGCGATAATGTAATTAACACAGGTAATAAGGTGACAGCTTCGGCATCACCGATACCTAACAAATAGTTTAAAGAATAGTATTTGAAATAAAGGACAATGAGTAATTCGCAAACAAGTCAATCTGAAATAATAGCAACCTCAACTAAGGAGGCTGTTGCAGAACGACGTCAAGTAAAGCGGATAATCATTGCAGGCGGGGGAACAGGAGGACATATTTTTCCTGCCATAGCCATTGCAAATGCGTTAAAAGAAATTGACCCTACATTAGAAATATTGTTCGTAGGAGCAAAGGGAAAGATGGAAATGGAAAAAGTGCCACAAGCGGGTTACGCCATTAAAGGTCTTACCATTTCGGGGTTTAACAGAAGTTCTTTGATAAAAAATTGGTCTTTGCCTTTTAAGTTGTTCATCAGCTATTTTGAGGTAAAGAAGATTCTCGCGTCCTTCAAGCCAGATGCTATTATTGGTGTAGGCGGCTATTCTACCTATCCTGTTTTAACGGCAGGAAATAGAAATGGGATTCCAACTTATATTCATGAAAGCAACTCTTTTGCTGGAAAAAGCAATGTGTTATTAGGAAAAAATGCAACCAAAGTATTTGTTGCAGGCGAAGGGATGGAGCGTTTCTTCCCAAAAGAAAAGCTAATGATTACCGGAAATCCTGTAAGAAGTTCGATAGCGTACTCTACAAATACGAAGAAAGAGGCTTTAGATTTCTTTGGATTAAAAGAAGGAAAGCAGACGGTATTTATTGTCGGAGGAAGTTTAGGTGCGAAGAGTATGAATGAGGCTATTGCAGTTTCGCTAAATAGAATTGAAGAGGCAGGATTGCAAATTATCTGGCAAACAGGAAAGACGAATGCCAATCAATATAAAGAGGCAGCAAAAGGCAAAAGTTTTATTTGGGTAAATGAATTTATTACACAAATGGAGATGGCCTATACTGCTGCTGATATCGTTGTTAGTCGGTCCGGTGCAATGGCGGTCAGTGAGTTGTGTGTGGTAGGCAAACCTTCCATATTTGTTCCTTATCCCTTTGCAGCTGAAGATCATCAAACAGCAAATGCGATGGCATTGGTAGAAAAAGATGCCGCTTTGATAGTTAAGGATTCTGATGTAAATCAGAATTTGGTTTCGACGGTTATTCATTTATCAAAGGATGTGGAGAGAATGTTGGAATTAAAAAAACATATTCGATTATTAGGCAAGACAAATGCTGATGAAGTGATAGCAAGAGAAGTATTAGGTTATAAGTAATAGGTTTTAAGTTATACGTTTTAAGTTGTAGGTTTTAAGTTGTAGGTTTTAAGTTATACGTTTTAAGTTGTACGTTATAAGTTAAAGATAGACGGTAGGAAATAAGAAGGCAAATGACAGGTTAGAGTTAAGTCCTGAAAGGACGATATAAGATAGAGATGGGAAAATCCCATTCATTGAAATGGAATAGTAAAAATGTTATGGGAATATCCCATTTGATTTGAAAATAATTGGATAAAGAAATTATTAAAATGAATGATACTAACAAAGATATAAATGAATTACTCAGCATTCCTTTAGGGGACGGGGGTAAGGAAGGGGTTGTCTATTTTATTGGCATCGGTGGAATTGGAATGAGTGCATTAGCTAGATACTTTCACTCAAAAAATTATCGGGTTAGCGGGTACGATAAGACGCCTACTGATTTGACAAGAACACTAGAGGCGAGTGGAATTGAGATTCATTATGAAGAAAATGTTGCCCTCATTCCAAAGAATGCAAAAGTGGTCGTTTATACACCTGCAATACCTGCGGAACATGCTGAATTGGTTTATTATCAGTCGAATAATTATAAGGTGGTCAAGCGTAGCGACATCTTAAAATGGATTACGGAAAGTTCTTTCAATGTATGTGTGGCAGGTACGCATGGCAAAACAACCGTTACCACAATGACAGCGCATATTCTGCGACATAGTGGATTTGGAAGTAATGCTTTCTTAGGAGGAATTGCGGCTAATTACAATACGAATTTTTGGAGTAGCGAAAATAATGTGGTAGTTGTAGAGGCGGATGAGTATGATAGGAGCTTTTTGAAATTGTCGCCCGATGTTGCAGTTATAACAGCAATGGATGCCGACCATCTAGATATCTACGGAACAGCTGAAGAAGTGGAAAATGCTTTTTTACAGTTTTCTGGAAGGATAAAAGAGGGTGGTTGTTTAATAAGTAAATATGGTTTGAGTAGGGCAGTAGAATTTAAGGTATCTAATCACTTTACGTATAGTTTCAATGATGAACATGCTGATTCTTATGCTACAGACATAAAGGTTGAAAATGGAGCGTATCGTTTTGATGTGGTTTATAAAGGAGAAAGGATTCAGGATGTAGAGTTGAAGATGGGAGGCTTGCATAATATTGAGAATGCGGTGGCTGCAATAAGTGTAGCAAAATATGTTGGCATTGACGAGGATAAGATAAAGGCAGCAGTAGCCGATTTTAAAGGTGTAAAGAGGCGATTTGAGTATTTGATAAAGGAGGAAAAGCAGGTATTTATTGATGATTATGCACATCATCCCGAAGAGTTGAAGGCATTGATTAGTGGAGTAAGAAGTTTGTATGGCAATCAAAAACTGACGTTAGTTTTTCAACCGCATCTCTATACTCGAACCAATGATTTGGCAGATGAATTTGCAGATAGCTTAAGTATGGTTGACGAATTAATTCTGTTGCCAATCTATCCTGCAAGAGAATTGCCGATACCGGGTGTGGTGAGTGAGTTGATTTTAGACAAAATTAAACTTGCAAACAAGCAAGTGTTGAGTAAAGTTGATTTGTTGAAATGGGTGGAGGCTAACAAACCCAGTTTATTGGTGATGGCAGGTGCAGGAGACATTGATACGCTCTTGAAACCGGTAAAGGAAATACTTGGAAAGGAGTGATGAGTTATGAAATATGAGTTATGAGTGAATTGTTAGGAGTATAATTTGAATAAAATGTTGAGATAAG
>CANCPA010000307.1 GCA_947379895.1 Chitinophagaceae bacterium
GTCAATCACACAACAGACTTTTTGATGGTATCAGCAGGAGGATTTGCTACATCCGCAAAATTTGATTGGATTAAACAAACGGGACATTCGATTGAAGTTCCTGTTCCATCGTTATTTACATTTAATATGCCCAAAAATCCTATCACAGATTTAATGGGAGTTAGCATTCCAAATGTTCAAATTAAATTAATAGGGAGCAAATTGCAGAGTAATGGCCCGTTACTAATCACTCATTGGGGCATGAGTGGTCCCGCAGTTCTAAAATTTTCTGCATGGGGTGCCCGAGAGTTAGCAGATAAGAAATATTCATTTACTATTTTAGTCAATTGGCTATCAGATATGAATGAACAAAAGTTAAGGGAAGAATGGTCGACACTAAGAAATGCAAATGCGACACAAAAAATGGGAGGGAAGAATCCCTTTGGCTTGCCTACTAGGCTTTGGCAATATTTTCTAATAAACTGTGGAATAAAAGAAGATACAAGATGGGGTGAATTAGTCTCTGCTAATCAAAACAAATTGATTGTAACATTGACAGCACATAAATTTGAGGTAAATGGAAAAACTACATTTAAAGAGGAATTTGTTACCTGCGGGGGGATAAAATTGAGTGAAGTTGATTCCAATACCATGGAAAGTAAAAAAGTTAGGAATCTTTTTTTTGCAGGAGAAATACTTGATATTGACGGAGTAACAGGAGGATTTAATTTTCAGAATGCTTGGACAGGTGGCTGGATTGCAGCTAAAGCAATCGCTGAAAGGGGGTGACAACTTATTTTTTTCTCTGTAGGCTTTTTGATTAGTAATAAACATTCAAAACTTAGAAAAATAAATCATTTATTACTATTCAGAAGGTTTTTCGACAAGAAAACTCAGAAATAATGTAACAATGGATTACTATTGATAATGCGCAAGAAAGTATTTGAAATTTATTCTAAACCTAGTTTTTTTGTATAACGCCTTGTGAGCGTTGAAGTAGAAATACCTTGATTGAAACCATCTTTTTGAAAAAGTAAAGGCTATAATTTTATAAATTGATTAGAACAAGTCTCTCCATTATTAATAGTTAAGAAGTAATTTCCTGGTCTTAGTGTAGATATATTGATTGTTATCGTATTTTTCCCATTTACTAAACGCGCCTTTTGATCCAAAATTGTATTACCAGAAATTTCTTTGATAGTAATTATTGCAAGCTCCTGCTTACTATTTGTAAATTGTAAAGTAATCACATCCTTTGCCGGATTAGGAATAACTTTAAGTTTATTTCTTGTAATGAAAGAAATACTTTCGGAATTACTAACCGAGAAGGTGCCGTCAATATTAAAAGATAGTAGTCGATAGTAATATTTTTGAACATTCTCAATTAGGGTATCCTTTAAAGTGAAGTGATAACTTTCATTGTTTAATGTTGAAAAAGTCTTCTTGATAGGATAGAATTCAATTCCATTTGTACTCCTTTCTATTAAATAATAAGAACAATTGTTGATGTTATCATCATTATACCAATCCAAATGTGCGATTGGAGTTTCGGTAAAAGGCTCGAAGCATACAGAAAAAATTGGCTTTTTAATTGGCAGTACCGTTGCAGAAGTTACACTACAACCATTATTATATTTTACTGTCAAAGAATAGCTACCTCCTACCACTTTTGCAGCATTGTAAACACTACTATTTGCACCGATAATTGGTGCACCATTCAAGTTCCATTGATAAAAGGATGGTGTACCGTTTACCACCGAACTCAAAGTATCATGACTTCGTAAGATTGATGGGGAACTTATAAAACCAATATTCCCGTTTTGATAGTTTGTCTTATTGGAAATAGAATAACCACCATTGCTGTCAATCATCGCTACCCCTAAAGATGTAGGACTTGAATTGAAGCTAATATTTTTACTTCCTGATATACTCTTAATTAACTTAAATTGTAATGTAAACAATAGGGTAGAATCCAAAACAGTTTCGGCAACATTATTTGGATCTGTCCATACGTAGGTAATTAATCCTAAAGTTACTTTGTCAAGATTAATACTTCCGGAATTTAATACAATTATTGACGAGCCATAAACAATGCTATTATATTTAAAAACAGTAGTATCCCAAGTAATAGAACCTTGAAAGCCCAAGATCTTTTTAAAGTTTTTAACTCTAACAGGAATATTGATGGTACTTATGGAAGAACAAATATTCTTGACACTATCCATTAATATTGATTGAGAATGAATGGAATTGCAAAATAACAGTATACAAAAAATTACTATCAAGTAAAATTTCTTCAAATTGCTGCTTAAATATTTCTTCAAAATGTCCATTATTATTATATCATTAAGGAAAAGCCTTGTAATTTTTGTAAAAAATTATTGATAAACGAATATAATAGGTTTAAATCAGTTTTTGCATTAGACTCTTTTCGAAAGATATAAATTCAAAGAGGGTAAGTCTTTAAACTTATTTTCGGCCAATATAAAAAATATTAAATTGAAGAGAACCCATTAATTGAAAAGTAAGTATTTGAAATATTTTTGAACTAGAGTAAATTCCAATGATAAATATCCTTTTGAGTCATGAATAATAAGCCTTTGAATATTTGTTCTAAAATCCTCTCTTTCAGAATATTTCTTTATCAAGTAATTCTTTTGTAAAAAATTAATTGCATATTCGCTTTTTATTAATAAAAAGTTAACGAAATTGTTTGATCAGGAAAAATATGAGGAAAGCAAATTAGTTCTGTTACTAGCAGATGATAGTGAGTATGCATTTCAATTACTTTACGATCGACATAGGAATAGAATCTATAAGACAGCTATTCGGTTCTTGAAATCGCCTATATTAGCACAGGACGTTGTGCAAGATGTTTTTATGAAACTTTGGTTTTCACGTAAAAATATGAATGCATCACAACCTATTGAGGCTTGGTTACATACAGTAGCAAAAAATAATATAATAAATAGACTTAAAAAGCTTAGTAATGAATGGAAAGCGTTGACCGAATTACCATTTATTACTACCATATCAAATAATGCTACAGAGAATTCAGTTCAAGAAGCAGAGTATATATCGATATTGAATCATGCAATTTCAACACTACCCGAACAGCAAAAGAAGTCATTTCAAATGTCACGTCATGAAAATATGACATATATTCAAATAGGCGAACAACTTGGTTTATCTCCTCTCACTGTAAAAACACATATTTCGAGGGCACTGTTACACATTAAAAGTGTTCTTGCCGAAAAGGGTATTATAATTTCAATAGTAATTCTTACTATTATTTATAAAATTTAATCATTAATGTACTCCACTAATCCGTATTAGTTGTATAGTGATATTGTTAGGGAATTATTTTATTTGAGTTTATGAACAGAAGTATTCATTTTAAACAACTTTTAGAGCGGTATAAGGCAAATTCTATTTTGATAGATGAGCATGATGAATTGTTTGAAATGATTGCCACTGGTAAATTTGATGATTCCTTGAGTGAGGCAATTATTGATGACTTGAAAAATGAAGGAATAGAAAATGAAGCAGACTTACCTCCTCATATTGCACAAGAGATCGTTAGAAATATTTATGAATCAGAAAAGAATACAAATAATGTGTTGCCTAAAAAGAGTAAGGTTAGCGTGATTTACAGATGGGCTATTGCTGCTTCTTTTATTGTTTTAATAGGTTTAAGTTATTTTATTTTAAATAATGATGGTAATTCTAAAGGGGCAGTTAATCGTCAATTTAAAGCCTTGATACCTCAAAGTACATTAGTTGTCACAAATCCTGGAAAAACAGAAAAGGAAGTGGTATTGAGTGATGGTTCAAAAGTTATTTTAGCATCACAAAGTTCAATTCATTTTAATCGAATTTTTGCAGGTGATTCTAGAGATGTCTATTTGGAAGGTGAAGCGTTTTTTCAAGTAACAAAAAATCCTTTAAAGCCCTTTTTAGTTTACTATAATAATATTGTAACTCGAGTACTTGGTACTAGCTTTAGAATAAATACAAATACAAATACAGGAAAAATTGAAGTTGCTGTAAGAACCGGGAAGGTTCAGGTTTATGAGAATGATAGGATGCTATCTTTGACTGAGAAACTCAATAAAGCTTCTACAATTGTAACGCCAAATCAGAAAGCAATTTATGATGAATCATCACATTTGTTTGAAAATAGTATTGTTGACAAGCCGCAAAAATTATTAGTGAATGATACAGCAATTGTTACACAAGAAGTTTTAACTTTTGAACAGGAAACTTTAGGAAAGATATTTTTACGTATTCAAAATTATTATGGAATTGAAATTATAGTGGAGAATACAAATCTCTACAATTGTGTTTTTTCAGGTGATGTTTCAAACCTTGACTTATTTTCTGTATTACAAACTATTTGCATTGCCACAAACTCCTCATTTGAGATAAATGGGACTAAAATTTTAATTAAAGGTAAAGGTTGTTTTTAACAGTTAGAATATTGTATCACATTTAAAGAGCCTATTTTGGCTCTTTTTTTATTACATAGCCTCTGCGAGGTGGTATTTAAAAAGTCGACAAGAATTAATAACAGGTTAATAAAACGTTCATGGCTGTGTCCTTTGGAAAGGATAAGACAATCCTTCAGGTACCTCCATCGAGTGATGTGAAGGAATCTTTGCCAAAGGCAACCCTATTCTTTGCAATTTCGCAAGATTTCCCTTTAATGCCTGATTTGGCAATAGTGCTTAATTCACGGTCTTGAAAACCACTATAATTTGTTATTAATTTTTGTTCGTACATATCGTTCTTTTTTGTTCAGAATAAATCTGAAATATTAATTTATTTGTTTTAAAATGATTAAATCTTCAATATAAGTGAGGGCTTATTCCCCATAAACATA
>CANCPA010000308.1 GCA_947379895.1 Chitinophagaceae bacterium
TGCAATCAAACAAAATTCGAGTGCCGTATCCCAAACGTATTCGAGCCATTTATTATACTCTACACCTTCGGGATAACCTATTGGTCTATTCCAACCGTATTCAAAGGCAACAGGCAATCCAAAGAGTTCTATTTGCTCGGAAAAACTTGCTCCTTTATGACCCCAATAAACCTTTGTTCTCAATTCGGCATTCTTCAACGCATGTAGATAAAAGTTTAATTGTGGGGCAATCATATCAAAATCGCCACTCTTCAACATCGGCCAATATAATAACCGCTGATTTTGTGCAGTGAATGTGACTCCACCCCAATCCCGATGGTCGGGCGTGGCTATATGACTGGTATCAACATAAATGGGGTCGAAAGTGAATAATCCGCCATTGAATTTAGTAGGAAAGTTGCCATAGGCATTACAGCCCAATTGGTATCTGAAAACATTATAGTTACGTCCAATCTGCCATGATTTAGAGACCGTATCAGGGTGGGTGGTATTGATAGCAATATGACTACGATTCCAATAATCTTTCCACCAATCTTGAGTAGCTTTATCCTTATTTTCAGCGGGATTCGCCTTCTTTACAATTTCCTTCAGTTCATTGATAAAGATTTGATTAGAATTTACCTGATTTCGGTGCACCGCAATATTGATGTTGAAATGCTTTGATTTTTGAACTGACTGTAATTGCCAACCCTTAAAACCCGTTATTGCATAGACACCTGTAGTAATGCCATTGGGTTTCATGTTATCCGCAAACATACAGCCACCAAAAGTTAACCCACTAAGAGGATTCCACAATTGGCTTTTAACACTGTCTAATCCTTGTTGTTTAACGGTAAAATCGAATAGTGTTTCATTTCGATTACGATGATAAAAACGCACTTGGTTATTATCAAATGAAATGCTATCTTTTCTTACAATAGGTTTTACAGGGGCATTTATAAACGCACGACTTGCATTAAATTCCTGCTTATTAGTCCATTCGTAATCATTAGTTCGCCAACTTTCATAAGTTGCTATAGCCTGCACATTCTGTTTACTTTCAACATCGAGATGAATTAAGGGATTAAAAACATCCACCCAAACTTTCACTTCCACTTCAGCCAAATTGTTTTTACCATAAATGGTTACATAGCCTTTATCTAAATGAAGTTCTTGTTTGAATACAGCATTTGCAAACGGATTAGGCATCAATTGTAAACGGACACGACCAATCTTTGGCATGATACCATTTTCATCAAAAGTGCCACTTCGTGAAATATAGAGAAGTACATCACCATTTTCTACCCATACATTGGTTCCTATATCTCCTCCACCACAAGGCATAGATTCGGAAGAGTTTTTAGAGGGAGTGTTCCAAACAACATTGTACTGCGACACATCAAAAGCCTGTTTCACTTGAGATACAACCACTAATGGAAGTGAAAATGTCGCAATTCCAATTATGACTAAAAACTTTTTTACATTACATTTCATGTTATTCATTTATATCCTATTCTAATAATCAATCCCTTATTCATTCACCCGTTTTAAACTCACTTTATAGGAGGCACCATTGAGGCATTGAAAAATCAGTTTAGTCGTTCCATCATCCATTGATTTAATCGAAACGCCTGTTTCTGCTTTTTCTATCAAATATTTATTGGTCAATACTATTTCTGTAGTGATGATTGTTCCAGGTGTGTTAAAGGAAGATATTGAACAGACAGGTCGATTCAAATCAGGATTGGATAAGGTTAATTCTACTATAGACTTTGAAGTAGAAAGCATGACAATACAGGGTTGACTTACACTCTTTATCAATCCATTATTTTGTTTATAATCATTTGATTGAAAAATAGCGTACCCAACAATATCTTTCCCATTCAAATTGGTTTGGATAATATGAGCAACCGAATCTTGCTGTAATACCTTTATTAATGGATGGCTATTATTTGTTAACTGTGCTTGTGCAGTAGCATCTTCATTCAACAACAATGCGTAATTGTATTTTTTCCCACTTGGATTATGACCATGATTTAACCAAGCAATTTCGTGTTCTACCCCATTTGCCAACTTTTTACCATCAGGGTCTGGATTGTTTTGCATTCTTTTTTCAACTTGCAATTGTGTTCCAGATTGAGGATAGACGATATAAGTGTTGTTCCAACTATTTTTCAGAATTGAAATATCATTGTCGATAGTAGCACTTTTTACACCCTTTATGTTTGAGCCATTTAACTGTAAATCCTTTCCTGCAATGTTTTGGAATATTGTAGTGTGAGTCTCATTTTGGTTATCATTGTTCTCAATATTTGACCCCATAAAGTAAATCAGATTGCCAAAACTAAAGACAGACTTAATGGCTCTACAGCTTTTATTGAAAGTATTGTCATGCAATTTAAAGGAAGTCATTCCGATAGTATCGTTTAAGGCAACGCCCCCAACAAATGGCTCATCCCCATAATTTCTTTCCTTTTTATTATTTCCATCCCCTCTTGTATCAATTTTAGCTAATGGCAAACTGATACAGGTAGTGCCAGGGTAATGTGTATAGTCAAAACCTTGGCTACAAGTGTAACTGTTCCAGTTTCTTGACTCCGACATTAACTGCGTGTTTCCATAACTGTTGTATCGTGAATACCTACCATTCGTAGTTATACACTCAAAGTCAATAATATATTTCCCAAAGCCTTTTACAGATAAAGACCAATCGTTATACTTGGTAACATACAAACCTGAAAAAGGAAGGAATTTTGTGAGATTATATGCTCCATTTTGATTTTCAGGAACCATTGCATCGTAGGCAACTAAAGCCATTGCTGCACCAAGACTTTGAGAATATTGAATGGCCATAGCAGAACCGTCCATACCAACAATTGATGGGTCGTCCTTTTTATTCCTATATAATCGCACAAAAGCTTTTTCCAAATCCACATCCCTTTTTGTACCAATTGGTGCAGAAAGACCAACATAAGCCAATGCAGGTAAAAGCTCAGTTATGTTGCGTCCATTACATGGAAAACGACCAGAAACAGAAGAAGGAACTACATAGTTAGAGGACACATCCGTTAAATTCATCACCGCATTCCTGATATTATTATACCCCGAAGTTGATAAGGAATACTTTGTATCCCTTAATAAATACAACACAACGGCCGTTTGATGAATGGCATCGTCACCGTATTCACTGTAATAGGCGAAAGTGTGGTGATAGACTGAATAATCCGGTTTTATTAGACCAAAATAACCTGGAGCGATAGCAATTGAATTCTCCACAATCTCTTTAAAATATTGCATTTCTGCCAACCGTTTCCTTTCATCCTTTAAGCAACAGGCATATATCAATTTTGAAATCATTGACGCCCTGATTTCATCTGCACTCGCCCCTTTTTTATCAGGGCTGTAAGTATCCCGTGCAATCCAACGAATGGCTTTCATGTAACGGTCATAGCGTTCGTTATCGTTAATCAATTCATGAATCATAAAAAAGGCATAGGGAAAGCCGCCGGAACGAAGTTGTGTTATTCCTGTACCTAATCCGCTACCCTCAGCATAACCTTGGTCGTACATCCAATCCATTATTTTTGTCACACTGTCCAACATCCGATTCTTTAAGGCGACATCATTACCCTTGTATCTTGCGACGGACATAGCCATATTAAACAAAAATCCATTGTTTACATCGGTAAACAGGTATCCATAGCCAGTCATGTCGCCATGCAACCCAACACCAAAATATTTTTTACTAACAGCATCGAGGGTATCTGCCACTACAGTGGTGGCTATGCCATCATTAGTTGTCTTGAATTTCAATTTCTTGATGATTGCCCAACGTGCAACTTTTGAATTGGTTATTGATTTTTCTACTGCAAGTTTTCTTGCAATGTAAATCTTATTATTTGCATAAGCATTGTCATCGCCAACCAACCATTTCAATAAATTATTTTGAATTTTATCTACTACTGCTATATCCTTTACATCAATATTACTTTCCGAAGGTTCAAAATCATAGGCTAAATTTCTCCATTCTGCATTAGCCTCTCCGACTTTATATTGTTTATTAGAACTCCGATGCCAATTTAATCCAGTAGTAAGCCTTGTTTCAACCATATCAAAGTACAAAGAACCATTGCCTGATTTTGGAGCTATAATTTGTACATTGTTTAAAGGTTTGCCCACCTTAGAATAATTGAATCCTAAATCACGGGCAAAACAAATCCAGATACAACGCCAACCCTTAAAATTAATATTATAGTAGAAATGTGCTTGCTCAACACCACTTTCATCCGTGAACACATACTTAATGGAATCGTTCTTAGGACTTGCATTATATACCCATCCCCAAAAACAACTTTCCCTATTTTTACTGTTTTCCTTTAAGCCTTTAAAATTATTGATGGTAATTACACTTTTTGCATTCCAATCCCACCGTAAAGAATTAATTGAATCCTTAAAATGTAGATTAGAAATGGATAATTTACTTGAATTATCGACCGTCCATTCAGTAGGCACCTTATCCCCTTCGAATGAATACATTGATTGAGCTATAGCATTTTGCGATAACACCAATAGAAAAAAACACATTAAACGGTTGTAAAAATTCATTTATATACTTTTATTCTTTGTTATTAAACTATACCTGATTATGACTTTTAAAATACATTAAACTCAAAATAAATTGGATTGAAAAAATAATGGGATAGAATCCTTTAAAATCAAGGAAATCAATCATTATAATCACTCTAATCATTTAATCAGTGGTATAAAATGACTACAACTCAACTGTTTCTTCTCTTTTCAGCACTACAGGCCCTACCATTCCCGCAGGAATTAGCTTACTAT
>CANCPA010000309.1 GCA_947379895.1 Chitinophagaceae bacterium
AATAGAATCTCCCTTTAAATAAATATGACTCCTATCCCAAAATGAAGACCACCATTTCTGATGTGCCATTCGAGCCTTTTCAATATCTGTTTTCCCAATAGTTGCAACTAAGTCATTTGCCTTATTCAACCAATCCTTAGCTGTTTCAGTGACAGCTGTTAAAGGATAAACGGCAACGTAATGATTCTTTTTTGAAGAAGATTGCAATGTATTTCCTTCCCCTCTTTCCATTCCATTTCCTTCAATGATTGCTCCGAAAGTAAGATGATTCGATGGCAGGGTTGGATTCTCAATACGGTGATACCAAGTGATTCGGTTCTTTTCATTTGGAACAATAATATCGGCACTCACTTTATTTACTATTGATGTCCTCCATGGGTCAAGCGTTACTTTCAGACTTCTTGGTTGTCCGGATTTAGATTCTATTCTTATGACAGATGCATTTGCATCCACCCAAATCCGAACAGATGTCCCTCCTCCATTAATTAAGACTTCGCTGTTACTTACCATCAACGACTGAGAAAAATCTGTAACACCCACAAAAGGATTTGGACTTAATGAAACCCTAACTCTACCTACTTTCACTAACTGTGTTCCGCCGGCCTCACTCCAAGCATCTGACTTGCCAATATAAAAAAGGATGTCCCCATTCTTTTCTGTCCACACATTTAAGCCTATATCACCATTACCAATTGGTAATGATTCTTGAGAATCATTGCTAAATTCAGTCCATTTGACATCATAAACATCAATTGGCTGTTTCACCTGAGCATTGACCGAAGAAATAAAAAGAAGAAAGACAAGAACGAAAAAAGGGAAAAAGAAGGATCTGTTCATACATTAATAATTAAAAATGATTAAATGTAAGTGTAAATAATTAAAGTAAAATTCGAATCAGTATTTTCACTAACAAACCACTTGCGTCAAAAATAAGCGACTATGTGTTTATGGAAAGCGTTTTTTTGTTAATTGCTTTTGATTGAGTCATTTTAAATTAGTGATTAGGTAATAAAAAGGCTAAATAGCGACATTTCCTATTTTCTGTTGAATGAGCATTTAGTAATAATCATTTAGTTGTTTGTAAAAACTTAAATGTCTTTAAATTGACTTTTATTAGTCAAAAAGCCAATTTTCTTCTTTATCTACTTAGAAATCTGCATTTTATTAGCACATTTCCTGTCTTAGCTATGATATATTTTGCTTTAAACAATACCTCCGGTCTACTAGACTCTTAAGCAACACCTCCACGGTCTAAAACTTCACCTAAAATGTCTTAATTAAGACATTTTAGGTGTTAGTTAAGAGACTAAAGATGCTAATTAAGAGTCTAGACCTGTAAGCTAAGACATCAGGGCTGCTTGCTAAGAGCCTAAACGTGTTAGCTAACCCCGTTTACACTACTAACTAAGGGGTTCAAAAAACAAGATAAAAGATAAAAGTCAATTGTTTGACCCCTCCTCAAACTACATTTCCTTCAACACTTATTTATCCTTGCAATTGTGGCTTCAAAGCTGTGGTTAAGTTTATAATCCTCTCTAATTTACTTCAACGAACGGACCGTGAACGCTAAGAAAATCTCCCTTGATTGACTATTGTCTTCATCTGTATAACTCCCTTATATGCTGTTTAGTAAGTCGTATTCCGTATCGGAGGCAAATATTTTTCCAGAAAAATAAAGTACGGCATACCAAATTCCTAGATATTTTGGTTTAAGTCAATTCGTTTGATTCTAGGATTTACAGACCTTTCTTTTAAAAGGTAAAATTCATTGTAAGTAAACAAATCAAGGTTGGTCAACCATTCTTTCATTTCTGAACTTTCAACTTAAAGTATCAATGAAACTGTTGAAAAGGCCTTTGTTTTATACCCACAAACAGGCATTTCATTATTAAGCATATATTAAACATTACAATTTCTTCCTGATACTTTTCAAATACATATGCTCAACTCTTTCCCTTGCCCACGGAGTTTTTCGCAAAAAAGTGAGACTTGATTTAATAGTTGGGTCAAACTTAAAGCAGCGAATATCCACATAATCGCACATTGCCTCCCATCCATGATTTTCAACTAGATATTTTAGGATCATCTCGAGAGTAACTCCGTGCAAAGGATTATTTGACTGTGTGTTATTTGACTGCGTATCTTTCATTAATTAATATTATAGTTCTATATTGGTTTCAAATATATTGACGTTAATGGATATTGAAAAAAAGTTCGAATAAATTACAAATAAGATTTAAATCTTTGTTCTCATTAAGTCATGATTCAAAACTAAATAATTGGAAACTTTTTATTTTTCTAATAGTCTAATTTAGTTCCCCTAAAAAATCTGTAAGCTTTGCTATCGCTTTTTTTCTGTGACTAAAGCTATTTTTTTCTTCCATTGTCATCTCTGCAAAAGTCTTTCCCGCACCATCAGGTATAAAAATCGGGTCGTATCCAAAGCCCTTTCCACCTCTTTGTTCCTCAATGATATGCCCTTTACAAATCCCTTCGAAGAGATATTCCTTTTCGTTCAATACTAGAGAAACAACAGTTCTAAACTGCGCCTTTCTATTTTTATTCCCCTCAAGATTTTTGAGTAATTTATCAATGTTTGCCTGAAAATCTCTTCCCTCTCCACCATATCGTGCACTCTTTACACCCGGTTCTCCATTGAGTGATTCCACTTCAAGACCAGTATCTTCACTAAAAACATTTTGTCGGGTAAGCTGATGGATAACGCTCGATTTTTCCGAAGCATTTGCTTCTAAAGTATCATGTGGTTCGGGAATATCAATATCAATTCCCGCTTCTTTGAGTGTAATGATATTGAATTGCCCCTTTGTAACAACCCTTATTTCATCTACCTTATTTTGATTGTTAGTGGCAAATATTAAAGTCAGCATATTTTTGTATTTATCTTATTTTATTTATATCGTTTCGAATGCTTGTAGATTTTATTTTTAATTGGAACATTTCCTTCATAAATAAACGACGTAGATTACTCAACTAAAAACGGTCACTTTTTAGGGTCAGAATGCAAATTCTATGTTTTATCGAATATTGAAACCTGCTTTCCTTTTCTTCTACTCTCAAATCGCAATTCATTACTACTTTAAAGGCTTTATTTGACTAGAATAAGTTGCCATTTTTCTATATTATTATATAACATGGTTATTTTACAGAGTCATTTTATAAATTTACGATTTCTCGTAATAGCATGAGGATTTCTCTTAATACAATGAAAAGCAATTGTAGCCTATTAAAACTTATCATGTTACTTTAAAAATGAATCGCATTAACCTAACAATTTCTCTTAATACCTTTACGATTTCTTTTAATACGCTAAGAATTTCTTTTACTACAAAAAGGATTTCTCCTTATACACTTACGATTTCTCTTAATACCCTTACGATTTCTCTTAACTGAGTAAAAAGAAATCATTTTTAATTTAAATCAACTTTTTGAATGAGAAAAAGCTTAATGCAAGCTTATTTTTTTCCCTTTGAGAACACTTCGTCAAAATATTCTTGTGTCCAACTTTTAGTTCCATCGGGCTTAATTAACCAATAACCTTTTAGCTCGTCCGCAGTTCTATTTTTGTCTTGAACTGAACTTCCATCCTTCGTTTCATTGCAATAAAGCCCTTTTAGGAATACATAAGAGATATTCTGCACAGTAGAAACGCCCATTAGCACATCCCAAAAGTTTCGAATCGACTCGTGGGTTTGGTTATTCATGTTTTCAGCTTCTCCAATGTCTCCCAAAATCACTACTTTCTTCCCATTCATATAATCAGTAGGAACAAACTTCTGTCTAATAAAATCTATCGCCTTAAACATTTTCAAACCGTCATCAGATTTGCCTTCAGATGCAGCCCAAGAAATCATATCTAACTTAGTTTTAGGAAGAACTGAAGTAGTGATAGAAGGTATGCCATCAATCCCATCAAAAAGCTTATTTACTTCGGCAGCATTGAATACTTTACAAATTGTTCTACCCATTTCATTGCGTGCCCTATTCACTCCCTTTTGACGGGCATTCAACCAATCAATCATATTCTTTACACGAAAAGAAATATCGGGTGGTGTCGTTCCTTTTTTCCATTGAACCTTCTCGCCTGCCCCTCCACGCAATGCAGAATCGCCATATTGCATAGTTAATATAAATGAAACATCCCGATTTCTATATTCTCGAAGAAGATATTTTGTCAAATCATAAAATTCATGTTCGATAGTATCTAAGGTTTCTGTTTGGTCTTCCCTCGCAGCCCCTGCATACCCGTCATTTATATTGAGTACGATTGTCTTAAATGGCATGTTTAAAACCTCCTTATAATAAGGATGCGTAGCCATGTCTCTCAACGACATTTCCTTTGTCAATTTCCAATCAGAATGAAAATTATATCCTTCTTGATTTCCATTTACTTTACCAAAAGAAAGTTTTATGGCAGTATAACCGAGTTCATTTAGCTTTTTTGCTTCTTCAATTACAATAGGGTCTTGAGTCAAACTATATTGTCCAAAAGCTGTAGCAACAACTAGTCGATTCTTAATGTCAGCAGGAAGTATCTTTGATTTAGAAGGTTTACTTTTATCTATCAAACGCATAATTTGTTTGTCTGATAAAGGATTTTCCCAACCATTATCTTGCCCAATAACTAAACTACTAAGCACAACAAAAACCGATATCAACCAAATTTTATGCATATTCACCCTTTTACTTTAGTATTATAACATCGAATAACCAACTTCAATGCCAAATACAATCTTATTACCCTTAATTATTGATGAAAACTTGTTAATTATTACAAATATTACCAAAATATCTGTTTAT
>CANCPA010000310.1 GCA_947379895.1 Chitinophagaceae bacterium
AGTTCTGATGCCTTAGCTTTCACTATTGCACAAGCTTCTTCTAGCATTACTGCTACAGGTACTACTTCGTATACTTACAGTGGTTCTGCACAAGGTCCTGCATCAAATACAGCAACAGGTTCTACAGGTGCTATTACTTATAGCTATTCTGGAACGGGTGCTACTACGTACACAGCAACAGCAACAAAGCCTACTAATGCAGGTACTTACCAAGTAATTGCTTCTGTAGCTGCTGATGCTAATTATACTGCCGCTAGTTCTGCTGCTTTAGCTTTCACAATTGTACAAGCTTCTTCTAGCATTACTGCTACAGGTACTACTTCGTATACTTACAGTGGTTCTGCACAAGGTCCTGCTACAAATACAGCAACAGGTTCTACAGGAGCAATAACTTACAGCTATTCTGGAACCGGTTCTACTACATACGCTGCAACGGCTACTAAGCCTACTAATGCAGGTACTTATCAAGTTGTTGCTTCTGTAGCTGCTGATGCTAATTACACTTCATCAAGTTCTGCTGCTTTAGCTTTCACAATTTCTAAAGCTACGATAACCATCACTGCTGCTGCTCAAACTGTAACTTATGGTACAACTGTAGCAACTGTTACAGGTGCTGGTTCTTATACGCCTACAGGTTTTGTAAATAGTGAAACTGCTTCTGTAATTGGTGGTTCAGCTTCTTATACCACTACTTATTCTGCAACTACAGCTGCTGCAACTGCAGGTGTGACTATCACTCCAGTAACTACTGCTTTAACTGCTACTAACTATACTTTCACTCCTGCAAATGGTGCAATAACAATTGGTAAGAAGGCATTGACTATTACAGCTGCTGCTCAATCTGTAACTTATGGTACTACAGTTTTAACAGTTACTGGTGCAGGTTCTTATAATGCAACAGGTTTTGTAAATGGTGAGACTACTTCTGTAATTAGTGGTTCTGCTACTTATACAACCACTTATACAGCTACAACTGCGGTAGGAACGGCTAGTGTAACAATCACTCCTGTTACCACTGCTTTATCTGCTACTAACTATTCTTTTAGTGCTGCAAACGGAATTGTAACAGTTACTAAAGCGAATTCCACTATTACAGCAACTGGTACAACTTCTTACAATTATACTGGTTCTGCACAAGGTCCTGCTTCAAACTCTAAAACAGGTTCTACGGGATCAGTTACATATAGCTATTCTGGTACTGGATCAACTTCTTATACAGCTACATCTACAAAGCCAACAAATGCGGGTACTTATCAAGTAATTGCTACAGTAGCTTCTGATGCAAATTATAATACTGCTAGTTCATCAGCTTTGGCTTTCACTATTAATAAAGTTAACTCAAGTATTTCAGGTGCTCCTACAGCTTCGGGTATTACTTACGGTCAAACATTGGCATCTTCTACATTAAGTGGTGGTACAGGAAGCGTGGGTGGAACGTTTACTTTCACAACACCTTCTATAACTCCGTCAGTAGGTACAGCTAGTCAATCAGTAACATTTACTCCAACAAGTTCAAATTACAATACTTCAACAACTAATGTTAATGTAACAGTTTCTAAAGCATCTTCAAGTATTACTGTAACAGGAACTACTACTTTCACTTATACTGGTTCTGCACAAGGTCCTGCTTCAAGTAATGTAACAGGTTCTGCAGGTACAGTTACTTACAGTTATTCAGGTACAGGTTCTACATCTTATTCTGCAACAGCTACAAAGCCAACTACAGCAGGTACATATCAAGTAATTGCAACAGTAGCTTCTGATGCAAATTATAATACAGCAAATTCATCTGCTTTAGCATTTTCCATTAATAAAGCAGTTCTAACTGTTACTGCAGATAACAAAACGGTATTTCAAGGTGCTGCAATACCTACACTTACTGCTACCATTTCAGGATATGTAAATAGTGAAACATCAAGTGTGGTAAGTGGCACACCATTACTATCTACTTTGTACACTACTGCTACCTTACAAAGTGCAGGTCCTACAGCAATAAATGCTGCAATTGGTACGCTCGCAGCTACTAATTATTCTTTCAGCTTTGTTGCAGGAACAATTACAATTAGTTGTGCTCCAGGCACTTGGACAGGTACTGTTTCAAGTGATTATTCAAACACTGGAAACTGGTGTGGTGGAATTTTGCCTAGTAATAGTGTAGATGTTATCATTCCTGCTACAGCTCCAAATGCGCCTTCAATTTCAGGACTTTTAACAACTAACAATTTAATTGTCCCTTCAGGTGCTGCAATGACAATAACAGGAACTTTAAATATTAATGGTTCAATTACTAATAGTGGTTCTATCGATGCAACTGCGGGTAATATTGTAATGAATGGTAGTTCAGCACAAACAATTCCTGCTAATACATTTGCAGGCAACACTGTTCAAAACTTAGTAATTAACAATGCTGCAGGTGTAACATTAGCTGGTTCATTGACAGTGACAGGAACAGTGTCTCCCACTTTAGGTACTTTAAATACGGGTGGTAACTTGATTTTGAAATCAGATAGCATCTCAACTGCAAGAATCGGTATTGGTTCTGGAAATTATATCAATGGCAACGTAACTGTTCAACGTTATATACCTGCAAAATCTGTACGTAAATATAGTTTCATGGGTAGTGTAATTGCTGCACCTATACGTTCTGCATGGCAACAACAAATCTATATCACAGGTCCTGGAACAGGTGGTACCCCTTGTGGAAATACTAGTGGAGATGGTGGTAGTACTGATAAGTACAATTCAAACGGTTTTGATGCTACAACTACTAATGCTGCAACTATGTTCACTTACAATGCTGCGCCGGTTAATGGAAGTCGTTGGGTAACTATTGCTAACACAGAAACTACCAACCTAAAACCTGGTATTGGTTACAAGGTTAATGTTCGTGGTGATAGAAACAGTAGTACTGTAACTTGTACTAACCAATTAAACTCAAATAATCCTTCTGCTCCGCAAGCTGTTACCTTGAGTGCTACAGGAACTGTTACTACAGGTGATGTAACTGTTACTTTGAATGATACAACAGCAAGTAAATATACTTTGTTGGCTAATCCTTATCCAAGTCAGATTAATTATGCAACATTTGCCGTACAAAATGCGAATGTAAATGACAAGATGTGGTCTTACAGCCCATTCGGTAATGGTAATTATGCTACTTATTCACAAGGCCTAGTTGCTAATGCAGCTATTGGATTTAACAGTTCAAATGGTCATTTTATTGCTAGTGGACAAGCATTCTTTGTTGAAGCAAATGCAAATGGTTCTGTTACTTTCCACGAAAATGTGAAGACTAATGGAAACATTCCTAACACTAAATACTTTGGTGCAACGGCTAACAAACTAATCAGAGTAGGTTTTAAAAACACAAATAATGACTTGTTGGATGAAGTTATATTCCGTTTTAATAATCAAGGAACATCAACTTACAATCCTAAGTGGGATGCGATTACATTCAATGGAGCAAGTCAGGTATTAGTTGCCTTAAAGGGGACAGATCGTTTGGCAATAGCTACATTACCTGATAGTCTATCTGTTGATACCGCTAAATTAGGTGTTAGTAGCACAACAACAGGTACTTTCAAACTTTCATTCTCAGATTTTGCTAGCATTGATACAACAACTTCTATAACTTTAAAAGATAATTTCTTAGGGGTTAATCAAGATGTACGTGTTAACAACGAATATAACTTCAATGTTACTAATGATGTAAATAGTAAGGGTAACAATCGCTTTGAAATCATATTCAATAATGCTAAATCTACTTCACTTCCGGTTAGTTTTACAGGAGTTAGTGCTGTAGATAACAGTGGAATTGTGAATATTAAATGGAGTGTTGCTCAAGAACTACACATCACAGAATATAAGATTGAAAGAAGTATTGATGCGAAGAACTTTACAGCTATTAAAACTGTAAAAGCTTCAAATGCTACTCAATATGCTGCAGAAGATATTCATCTTCCTGAAAATGCTCCTTCTGTATTCTATCGTGTAAGAGCAATTGAAAATGATGGCAATTCAATTTATAGTGCTTTAGCACAAGTTAAGTTAGGTATCAATGCAGGAATAGTGAATATTTTCCCAAATCCATTAGTTGGAAAGACAATTCATGTTAGCATGAACAATTGTTCAACAGGCAAATATTTAGTAAGCCTTTACAACAATCTTGGTCAGAAAGTAGTTGAACAATCAATTACTTATCAAACAGGAAACAGTCTTTATTCTTTGATGATTAACAAAGAATTGTCTGTAGGAATCTACAACCTGAAGATTGAATCTGAATCAGGATTGAATACAATTTATCAAACTAAGTTGTCTGTTCAATAATTAAATAAATAAAGGAACAGTAGTCATTTTTATTAATAAATACTACTGTTCCTCATTTTTCTTAATAATCAAAATATTACCATGTCAAATTATTTAATAAATAATACATTTTCAAAATACCTGTATTGTTGGTTCTTTAATACAACCAAATTGCCCTCTAAGTCAATTTATTTTAGTAAATTAATAATGATGTATTTATTAATCATCCCATATTGGGTACTTACATTGCCTGGATGCTTTTTAGAAGGATCATTTTGTAATAAAAAAAGAATGAATAAACTTGGATTGTCTTTAATTGGTTACTTTTTATTGTTAGTAGCAGGTTGTATGTTGTTATACCCTTTGTCTTTTTATGTAGATCTACCTAAATCTAAATTAATAACTTTTGCGCTATACAGTAGCAAGGCTTGGTTGGTAATTGGGGCTTATGGATTGGTCATATTAACTATGGAATTTATTAAAACAACAATTAGAGA
>CANCPA010000311.1 GCA_947379895.1 Chitinophagaceae bacterium
CTTAAAACTTAATACTTATAACCTAATTCCAACCGGCTTTACATCAACTGTATGTAATTCCTTTAATTTATCTAATACTTCCTGTAAACGCATCTTAGGGATACCAATTTCGAGAATATTAAATAACTGATAATCTTGTTTTAATACTGTACAGTTATAATGCTTTACAATAATCATCACTTCATTCATCATAGTATAATTAAACTCAAGATGATAATTAATTTCTATGGGATATTGTATGGTAGGGACTAGCTGTAGTCCCATGACTGCGACCGTTTTATAAGCATTTATCAGACCGGGGACACCCAACAGAGTACCTCCAAAATAACGTACTACCACTACCAATACATTAGTCAACTGCTTACTGTCGATGGCATTCAAAATAGGTTTTCCTGCCGAACCACTAGGCTCTCCATCATCGTTAACCCTGAAATTATTACCATCAAGCCCAATCCGATAAGCAAAGCAATGATGCACTGCCTTAGGATGCTCCTTTTTTAGTCCCTGCAGAATTGCTTTGAAGTCCTCCGCATCTTTCAACGGATAACTATAGGCAATAAATCGACTCCCCCTATCCTTGTACTCGGCAACTGATGTTTTGTCTATGGAAAAATAATACACTTAATGAGTTATGAGTGTTGAGTAATGAAATATGAGTTTTGAAATATGAAGTATATGTTAGTGTATTTATTAATTTTTAATTCTGCTTCTTCAATAGCGGTGAGGGAGTACCTTCCTTAATCGTCATTTCTTTATGGGTAAATATTGCTGCCTCATCCCATAAATTAGCGTCAATAAAAGATTGCAATGTCCCACGTCCCCCTTCAATTAATATACTTTGAATGTTCCTTTTGTAACAAATATGCATTATCTGTTCCAATAATGGTTCATTCCTATTTAATTTACAATAAGAAAGATTCATTACATCGTGATTTTGAAGATAATTAAACACAATCGTAGACTGTTTTTTATCAAACAAATGAAGGGTAACAGGCAATGTCAATTCTTTGTCAATTACAAGTCGAATCGGTTGATTGCCCGACCAAAAACGATTTGAGAGTGAAGGATTATCTAATAATGCAGTCTTTGTTCCAACAAGAATGGCAGCTTCCTCACTACGCCATTTATGAACTACTCTGTTTGTGGTTTCATCTGTAATCAGGAGTCGGGATTCATCATTTGTGCCTATAAAACGATTGGCTGTCTCGGCCCATTTCAATACAATAAATGGTCTATTTTGAGTATGAAAGGTAAAAAATCTCTTATTTAATTCGATACATTTTTCTTCAAGTACACCGACTATTACTTCAATCCCTGCCTTTTTTAATAGATCAATTCCTTTTCCATCTACTTCTTTAAATGGGTCTCTACAACCGATAACTACCTTTGTAATCTTTTTCTCAATAATCAGGTGAGCACAAGGAGGTGTCTTTCCAAAGTGTGCACAAGGTTCAAGACTAACATACAAAGTTGATTGGGTAATTAGCTGTTTATCTACTTCCTGCACACTATTGAGGCAATTTACTTCGGCATGTGCTTTACCGTATTGCTGATGATATCCCTCTCCTATTATCCTATTTTCATAAACTAATACGCTACCTACCATTGGATTAGGCGCTACATTTCCCATCCCCAATTTTGCTAATTGCAAACAACGCTGTATATAAATTTCGTGAGAGGTCACTGATTAAAATTATTGATATGATATATAGTTTCTTACCTAGATTCTCAAAAAGCATGATTTGTAAATCATCATTGAATTATAAATAAAATATTTGCAATTGATTATGAACTAACTCCCTTCCCTCCTACCCAATTTTTATCCTAAATATCCCCTATCTCCTCATTCATATTCAACCACTCCCTTCTCCTGATATTCAGAGTCGGTATTAATGCTCCACAAATCTTGATTCTCATTAGTTTCTATTTGCCTCGCTGCCAATAACCCCATTAAAATTGAATGATCCTGATTATTGTATTTAAATGAACCATATCTACCAATTACAATCAAGTTCTGAATATTTTGTAAGTAATCTCTTATTATACTCAGAGGCTCAGTATATCCCGCCTCATAAACAGGATAACATTTAGGAATCTGCAATAAATGAGTATTCAGCACTTTGTCTGTAGGCTTTATTAGTTTCATACTTCGTAATTCCCTTTCACCAAGTCTTCCCATTTCGGCTTCATCTTTTTTCCAGATTTCATCATTATCAAAGCACCAATATTCAAGACAGAGAATCGTAGTTTGTTTATTCCCATACAAATCGGGTGACCAATTTCTGAAGTTTGTGATACGGCCGTGAAGCACATCAGGGCTGTGAACATAAATCCAATTATCAGGAAATAAATGAATTGAATCAATTTCAAGATAAACCAATATTGTATTTCTATAATAAAGTTTATTACATGACTCTAAAACCGTATTAGGAATATTTTGTAAACTCTTGACCATTAAAGTAAGCGGCATTGTACTAATAACAATATCTGCTAAATAGGTTTCGCCATTTACTAATTCAACGCCAATTACAGTACCCTCTTCATTTTGTAACACTCTCTTAACAGGAGATTGCAATTTCAATTCGCCTCCTGCAAGTTGAAATTGTTCAGCAATTCTGTTATAAAGCATTCCTGTTCCTTGATTAGGATAAGCAAAATGATCAACTAACGTCTTGTGCTTATTTTCCTTATTACCAAATATTGCGCCCTTCAAAGCCTCCCACAATGATAGCTTCTTTATTCTTTGTGCTGCAAAATCAGCATCAATCTTACTACATGGAATACCCCATAACTTTTCGGAATAATTTTTAAAGAAAATTGTAAAAAGTTTCTTTCCAAACCTATTCGTTACCCATTCATCAAAAGTGATAGGATTCTTGATTGGAGAAATTCGTTGTAGAATGTAGGTGAACAATATCTGTGACATTGTGAGTAAAGACAAATTAGCAAGTACATTCTTTATTTGCAGCGGATAATAGAAAAATTTATTTTGATAAAATATTCGTGTCAACCTGTTTACAACCGTGTAATCTTCTTTTATTATTTCCTTGAAATAGTCATTTACAATCTTGTCACTGCTAAAGAACCGGTGTGGACCACAATCTACTCTTTGCCCCCATAAATCGAAACTCCGGGATAAGCCACCTACTTCATTACCTGCCTCGAAAAGTTGCACCTTATTTCCCTTTGTTGCAAGCTTGTGCGCAGCAGTTAATCCTGCAGGCCCCCCACCAATAATGATAATATTATATAGCTTTTGTTTATTTAGTGACATATCTGCCGCAATTTTACAGTATTTTATTGGTTACACCGACTCTTAAGCGTGCATAACATTGCATTTTTTATTTAATAATAACGTTTTCCTTATATTTTCCTTAAAAAACAGTATCATTCAAGTTCAATAAGAGAGAACTATTATTATTATTGCAATCAATTTGATACATATATATTAATACATTATGGGGAAGAAAAACAAAAAACAAACAATTGATAGTGGAACAAACTCTTCTACCTACAAGTCAGTTCTCACTGCAAACAATCAAAACAAAACGCCCGAACTTGGTCTGTTTTTGTTTATTAAAAACAATAAGGATAACAAGCTCTATCTACTTTCAGGTATTTTAATTGGTATTTTATTCTTTACATTACTTCGATATTTTTTCCCTGAACCAAGTTTTTATAGTGATTCTTATACTTATATCGGAGCTGCAAAGGATAATAAGTTAGCTAGCTATCGCCCTATTGAGTATAGTGCTGTAATTCAATATTTTCACAACTTTACTAATTCTGACTTTGCACTCATTTTCGTTCAATATTTTACTAATGTATTTGCCAACATCTTTCTTTTCTTTACCTTTTGTTACTTTTTCCCCATCAATAAATGGCTTAAACTTGCTCTATTCCTTGTATTGACAATCAATCCACTTTACATCATTTGCAGTAATTATGTACTAAGCGATGCATTATTTTGCAGCATCACAGTTATTTGGTTTACAACACTGATTTACACTATTAGAAGACCACATTTATGGCAATTTGCTGTGCAAGTCATATTATTACTTTTACTATTTAAACTTAGGTATAATGCTATTATTTTCCCTGTTTTAATTGCGTTAGCAGTTCTGCTTTCAAATCAAAAGTTATGGATGAAGCTTACATGGATATTTACGAGTGTGATTTTAATTGTGATGCTAATGAAAAATACCGCAGACACGAATGAAGAAGCAACAAATGTGCATACATTTTCATCATTTAGTGGTTGGCAAATGGCAAACGATGCGTTACATATGATGCCTTATACCAAAAACACCGACACAACTGCTTTTGATGATGATAGTAAGGAAGCCTATGCTTTTATAAAAAACTACTTCGATACTGTCCAAAGTAAAAATACAATTGCACCTACCTCAGGAGTAACGCCGTTTTTCATGTGGGATAAGAGGAGTCCACTAAAAAAGTATGTTCCATTATATGCCACTAAATATGGGTTTAAAGATTATTTTTTAGCATGGTGTTCTTTAGGACCTATTTATTATAAAATGGGGCAAACACTTATTTTACAACACCCTATGTTATACTACAAGCATTTCATTTATCCAAACACAGGGGCTTATTTCATTCCTGACCTAGAGGCATACGGTAGTTATAACGAAAACAGGGATTCGGTGGCTACTATTGCAAAAGATTATTATCAATATAAGACTACAGCGATAGATAAATCATCTAACAAACTGCACGATACATTAATCAAGCCTTGGCCAATTTTGTTTTTCATATTGAATACCATTTTACTAGTATCAAGT
>CANCPA010000312.1 GCA_947379895.1 Chitinophagaceae bacterium
CTGTCCAATCACTGATTAGGCAGCCATGGCATACTGAGTATTGCCATTTGAGTTTTGAATATTCAGATTTAAGTGCTAATTATCCAACGCACTGCATGCTTATACCTACAAAGAACTTTGCTGTCGAAACCAGTACAGCCCCATTTCTGATCTAATTTCGCTAATAGCGTTTAAAAAACAGTGGGCGAAAATACGGTACTTAATTCAGATTCCCTCTTTTTGTTTTGAAATTGCGTTCTCTAATTTAAAAATATTGAAGGACTTAATAAATCAACTCAACTAAATCTAACGTTTGTTGTTAATGCTGAATATGCAGTCTGTTATTAAAGTAACAAATCTTACCAAGCAGTTCAAAAACTTGACTGCTGTCAATAACTTATCTTTTTCTGTAAATAGGGGAGATGTCTATGGTTTCTTAGGTCAAAATGGGGCTGGCAAAAGTACCACTATCCGGATGCTACTTACGCTGATTGCTCCTTCAAGTGGTGAAATTGAACTATTTGGTATGAATTTAAAGCAACATCGTACCGATATTTTACGTCAAGTCGGCGCCGTTGTAGAGAAACCCGACGTTTATAAATATCTTTCTGCCTATGAAAATGTTTCCTTGTTTGCTAAGCTGAGCGGTATAAAAGTTACTCACCAAATAATCATGGATCAATTAGATATGGTAGGGCTTGCTTCGAGGGCAAAGGATACGGTGAAAACATTTTCTCAAGGAATGAAACAAAGGTTAGGGATTGGCATTGCCTTAGTTCACAACCCCCAATTAATTATTTTGGACGAACCCACAAATGGCCTTGACCCACAGGGAATAGCAGATATTAGAAACCTTATTTTGAGATTGAGTAGAGAAATGGGTAAAACAATTGTTGTTTCCTCTCATTTATTGAGCGAAATTGAACAAGTCGCAAGTCGTCTGTTAATCATAGAAAAAGGAAAGAAGTTGGTTGAGGGTAATGCAAATGAATTGTTCGATCCCGCTCAGACAATCGTGGAAATAGAGACTTTAGATAATCAATTTACAATCACTAAACTTTTAGAAAGTGATTGGAAAAGTTGTTTACAACCTCAACGTGGCAATAACATTTTATTGAAATTACATAAGGAAAAGATTCCTGAATTGCACAGAAGCTTAGTACTAATGGATGTACAGGTTATTTCTATTCAGCCTCGTCACAGTCTTGAAGATTATTTTTTACAAATCACCGCTAACAGTCAACATGTACAAGCTTTTACAAATTGAATTATATAAAATTTTTCGCCGACCTCGTACCTACATCTCCTTTGCAGCAATTACTGCATTAATTGGCATTATTCAATTGGGATTATTGAGAGATGGTGAAGCCTATGTAGGTTTTATGATGAGTAATGTTGCACAGACATTCTCTTTTGATGGAAAGATTTTGAATGGGTATCTCGTCTGTTATGTTTTACTACAATTATTGTTGGTACATGTTCCGTTATTAATCGCCCTAATTGCAGCCGATATGATTAGTGGAGAAGCGAATATGGGAACGTTAAGATTAATGCTTACCAAACCAATCAGTAGAACGTCGTTTCTATTGGCAAAGTTTGCTGCATCAGCTATTTATACATTCCTTTTGTTAGTTTGGATTGCAATACTCGCTTTATTTGTTAGTATGTTTCTTTTTGGAACTGATGATATGGTCATACAAAAAACGAATTACATTGTACAATTGCCTGTAGGAGACGTTTTTTGGAGATATGTCGGTGCCTTTGGATTTGCTTTATTAGCAATGCTTACAGTTGCATCTTTAGGGTTCTTTTTATCAAATTTTGCGGAGAACTCAATTGGACCAATCGTTGCAACAATGAGTGTCATCATCTTTTTTACTATTTTAAGTACGATGAGTATTCCATTGTTTCAAAAGATACAGCCCTTTCTTTTTACTACACACATGGTTAATTGGAAAGAGTTTTTCGATCCTCAAGTTAACTCAGAAAATGCGGTTATTCCGGGTACAATTCAACATACAAGTAGGATAATAAATTCGGCATTTGTACTTGTTTTACATATCATCGGCTTTTTTGTAGCCACCTTGTATTTCTTTAATAAAAAAGATGTTCTAAGCTAGTTATGAAATATAAGTGATGAGTTTTGTGTCTTGCATTTTAACTTATTACCTATTTTTTATACTCTACTTAAAACTCATCATTCATATTTAATAACTGATATTTCTTTCAAATGCGTTTATTTATTTTAACAGCACTACTATTTGTTTTTCAATCAATTGCATTTGGTCAGGATATGGCCGCCTTGGTTAATAAGGTAAAGGCAAAACTTGATAAGGTTAATGATTATGTTGCAGAAGGTAATATGAAAACCGATGTTGCATTCATAAAAGCACCTGTAGGTAGAGTGAAGGTCTATTTCAAGAAACCCAATCATTTTAAATTGAAACGTGACGGAGGTATTTCGATTTTACCCAAAGGAGGAGTTACTGTAAATATGAGTACTCTTGTTTCGGGTAATGATTTCGTTGCTGTTGCTGCAGGAGAGGCAATAGTAAACAATATTAAAACTAAAGTGATTAAGTTACTCCCTACTTCGGATAATAGTGATGTAGTACTTTCGACCATCTATGTTGACGAAGCAAAGTTGTTGATAATAAAGGCCTCTACTACTACTAAGGAGAATGGGTCATTTGAAATTGAAATGTCGTATGGAAAATATGTTGATTTCGCATTACCAGATAAGGTTAATTTTAGTTTTAATACTAAAGATTATAAAATGCCAAAAGGAGTCGCATTAGAATTTGAAGATGAAGAAAAATATACAGAGACGGAAAAAATCAAACGAAAAAAAGGTAGGGTGCAGATAACGTACAGTAACTATACTATAAATCAAGGTATAGCGGATACTATATTTAAGTAAGGATACGATTAATTATATTTTTTTTCTAAACATGAATCAATCTCAATTTAAAATACACTTAATTATTCTTTTTCAATACTGAAAAAATATATATTTACAACCTAAATTAACACAAATAAAAAAGCAATCGATTGTATTATGCTGTATCACAAATTTTTTAAACACTCATTTTGGGTTCTAGTTTTTACTTTAGGACTTGCTGTTACCCTTAATTCATCAGCGCAGGGGATTTACAGAGGCTATATATTTTATAATCCTTCTGCTGAAAAAGCAAGCGGATTGACTAAACAATTGAAGCAATTGTTAGATGTTACTGCTAAACAAAATGGATATGTAAGTGGACATATTTTACAATCTGTTACAGGTAAAAATCAAATGGTTATTTCTGTATTATGGAATAATCAAAAATCATTCGCGTTTTGGAGTGACAGTATTTTAAAAAAACAAGCACCTTTAACTGTTGCAAAAGCAAAAGCACAACAAAAGAGTGGTGTGCTTGAACGTAGAATGGATTTTGAAGTTAGAGGACAGTTTTTACCTGATAATGATAAATTTAAGTCCTATAGTTTGAATGATTATGCATCTCTTTCTTATTGGACAACAAATGAAGATTTGAAAGAAGGTTTGTATACTCAAATGAAAAGTGCATTTGATAGTACTAGAAAGTTTAAAGGTTTTCATTATGGTGAATTAGGATTTTCTAGTGATAATAAAAAGAGTGTTACCTGCATATCTCTTACTTATTGGGACAAACAAGAGAATAGTGTAAGCGTTACTAAATATGTAAAAACAAAGGCAAAGGTTAATCCCAAGGCAAAATCTAGTTTGATAAGTAATGAGTTGTTAGAGAAAAAAGCTGAAAACAAACGTTATAAGGTTATATATATAAAGACAGCTTAAAAATGTTTTATATTTTAAGTTTTTAGTTTTACGATATACTAACTAAATTATATGTAAAAGGCCGTTGAAGAATTACTTCATCGGTCTTTTTTATTGACTATTCAAATATATCATTTGCTATTAAATTTTGTTAAATGATTGTACTTGATAAATTTTATACCCTTGCAGAATTTGCGATTGATAAAAGTCTAAGTATTATACCATTGCAATTTTTGCAAGGCCTAAAAGAACGTTATTTATACACTTGCAAATATTGCAAGGCCTAAATGGGTGCATAAAAGTTTTTCGCTGACTGTTAAACCTTACAAGGGGCTTTAAGCCCTAATAGCGTTGGCAATTCCACTATTCTAATGAAAAACTTTTATGTACCTTATTTTAAAGTTCTTTGTCATTTATTTCCACAATAACCTCCTTTGTGCCCTCAAGCGAGCATGAAATTGTATAATGGTTTGGTAAACACGCTTCTACCAAAAAGTATTTTTTACCAATTATACACGCATTATGTTTCACGTTTCTTGCTTCCTCTCATTTATTTCTGCAATAATCAGCACAAAAGATTCCTTTTTTATTAACAGACTTCGGCTTTTAGTCTTTCATTTCTCTTTATTAATACTAGATTCTCCTAAATAAGTGGTCTATTACTGTCAATAAACTTTAGCTAATTGACAATTTGGTATCTATTATTACCAATTAGCTTAAGCTTCTGATAAAAAAGAGGTAACTTATTAAAAATTTGTGCCCACTTATTCGGAAAAACAATAAGCTTATCGGCAAGAGTGGTCACTTCTTGATAATAAGTGACCACTTACTGTCAAGAAGCTACTACTTATTGACAGTAAGAAGTCGCTTTAATCAAGAAAGCTTATGCTTATTAAAAGGAAGAATATGTTTATGGGGAATAAGCCCTCACTTATATTGAAGATTTAATCATTTTAAAACAAATAAATTAATATTTCAGATTTATT
>CANCPA010000313.1 GCA_947379895.1 Chitinophagaceae bacterium
TCAATATGTTCTTCGATATACTCCTTTACTCTTATCAGCAGCTTCTCATTTTCCGATTGCAAAACAACTGTTTCAGTCTCTACATTCAACCGCTTACTATACGTTTCCTTTAAACTTTGGTTAAGCATAATCAAATTATTAATCTTAAAACGAAGAATCTCCGCATTAAAAGGTTTTGTCAAGTAATCGCTAGCACCCGTTTTTAATCCCTTTAGTTGGTCTGCATGTTCGGCAAGTGCTGTCAAAAGGATAATTGGAATGTGTGATGTTCTTTTGTCAGCTTTTATCTTGTTACTCAATTCAATTCCATCCATAAATGGCATACTTATATCACTTACTATCACATGTGGATGATGAAACAACACCTTTTGCCAACCTTCTCTACCATCAGCAGCTTCAATTACCTTGAAATAGGATTTTAGATTGTCCTTAATATAAGTACGAAAGTCTTCATTGTCCTCCACTAAAAGCAAGGTGAATTGCTCATTTACATGATCGCTTTCTTGTTCAACTGAAGATTCCATTTCATTTTCTATGACACTATCAAGTTTAATATCATTTGAGATTGTAATATTTTCAGGTTTAGAAAGTAGTTCTAGCGGTAAACAAATAGTGAAAACACTACCTTTTCCATAAGTACTTTCAACAGAAATATCTCCACCATGCAACCGAACAAATTCTTTAGTTATTGAAAGTCCAATGCCACTCCCTTGATTCATGATGCTTTCATGAGTCTTCCCTTGAAAGAATTGGTCAAAAACTTTTTCTTGTTCCTCCTCTGTCATACCAATTCCTGTATCAGAAACATTAATAAATAACTCATTCTTGTTCTCCGATTCATGAAGTCCAAGCGTTATATACCCTTCTTGTCCAGTAAATTTAAAGGCGTTACTAAGTAAATTAAATAGTATTCGCTCAATTTTATCTTTATCAAAAGTGGTATAATAGGTGGAAATAGTACTGCTGTATTTAAAATTAATGTACCGCCTATCAGCAAGATCCCTAAATGATTCGGCAACATCCCCAACAAAAGTTACGAAATCATCATTGCTTGTATTTAATTTGACCTCTTGTTCCTCAAGTTTCCTGAAATCCAATAATTGATTCACAAGGTTCAGTAACCTCCTTGCATTTCTTTTGATCATCGAAAGCTGATTCTCTTTTTCCTTATCATGTTCTTGATTCAATAATGTTTCTACCGGACCAACAATCAACGAAATTGGTGTTCTGAATTCGTGACTCAAATTTGTGAGAAACTTAATTTTCACTTGGTCAAAAGCTCTTTGACGTTCAGTTTCCTTCCTTTCATTTTCTAATAATTGCCTAATCTTCTCCCGTTCCTGTTCTTCTGCAAACTTCAAGTGTATCTTTTGAATGGCGCGATATCGGATGCCCCATAAGATTGTTCCGGTGAAAATCAAATAAAAAATATAGGCATAAATAGTGCGCCAAAAAGGAGGTTTGATATAGATTGAAATAGATGCTGCCTGTGTTGTCCATGAACTATTAGGACTGTATGCCTTAACTTTAAGGGTATAAGTACCTGGATCTAGATTGGTAAAAACAGCAGATCTAGATGTCCCAATTTTATTCCAAGTCTTATCAAAGCCTTCAAGCATATATAGATACTCGCACTCATTAGAGATAGTATAATCAAGGGCAGCAAAGTCGATAGAGAAATTTTGTTTATAGTCCAACCTAATCTCCTTTGCCACAGATATATCTTCTTGAATCGCAGCTTTAGAATCGGGTATTACACTTTGATTTTCTACTTTTAAGTCAGTAAAAACTACCACCGGAATATTCTTGTCATAATTTAATGCACTCGGTAAAAAATAGTTGAACCCTTCAAGACCGCCGTAGAATAATTCTCCATTTGTCGTTTTTAAACCTGCACCAAGGTTAAAAGTGTTTCCTTGTAAGCCATTATGAATGGTAAAATTTTTAAATGATTTGTTAGATGGGTCATAAAAGCTGATTCCCTTATTAGTACTAATCCATAGCTTTCCTGCGTTATCCTCCAATATTTTATAAATCATTGAATTGGCAAGACCTTGCGCCTCGGCAAAATTTGTGAAGTTGTTATTAATATAATCTAATCGACAAATGCCATTTCCTCGAGTACCTACCCAAACAATGCCATTTTTAAGGGGTAATATTGTTTGTGCATCATCTATTGGTAAACCTGTGTTTGAAGGATTATAGGTTCTGAAAATTTTAGATTCCTGATTATAAACGTTGAGTCCATTGCCAAGTGTGCCAATCCAAACGTTACCTAAGCTATCTACTTCTATCGATCGGATATAGCTATTTACCAATGGCCTAGCCTCATCTACAAAACTGTCAAAGCGTTGGAATTTGCCTGTTTTCGGATTGAAAATATCTACTCCTTTCCCATTTGTGCCAATCCAAATATTTCCATGCCTATCTCTTTTTATGCAAAAAATGTCGTTGCTCGATAATCCTGTCAATACATCTTCTTTCGTGAAATGTTTGATAGATCCATTAATCGTATTCAATACATAAATCCCTCGCATATATGTTCCAATCCAAAGTTCTTTATCTATTCGCTCCATTGTCATGATTGACAGAGGTTTAGGATTATTTGGATCGATAGAAAGATGTTCACACAAACCGGTGTTTTGATTGTAAACATTCAGTCCACCTCCATCAGTTCCTACATATAATTTCCCATTTCCTGCTTCCGCAAACGAAGTGACTTTTGGTGCACTTAATCCTAGTTGATCAAAGGGGTTACTGTGTACTAAATTAAAAAAGGTGAGATTCTGATCATACTTATTGATGCCACTTTGATAAGTTCCAATCCAATAAATGCCATTTTTATCAATGAATATGCACCTTACTGACTTACCCTTCAATCCATATCGATACCGGATATCCTCACTAACCCTTTGTACTAATGTTGTTTTGGGATCGAAAATATTTAACCCATTTTCTGTCCCAATCCAAATCTTACCCGTACTTTCTTGTGCCATACAAAAAATTCTGTTACTGCTTAAGGTAGTCGAATTATTTTCTATGCTTTTAAAACTTTTAAATCCATTTCCACTAGTCAAAAGAATATTTAAACCGCCATCAGTTGTGCCAATCCACAAATGACCTTCTCTATCTTCAGTGATTGATTTGATAGAATTGTCACTGATAGAGGTATCAGAAGAGTTTTTAGCATAAAATCGAAAATTGTCTGTCGTAGGGAGATAAAGATGTAACCCCACATCCGTGCCCACCCAAAGACGATTTTTTCCATCCTCAAATAAGCAAGTAATTGTATTCGACATCAGTTTACCATTACTACCAAGACCTGCCATATAATATTTCGTATTTCCAGTAGTAGGATTATAAGCATACAGACCCGAATATCCTCCTATCCATAAGGTGCCAATCTTATCCATGCAGATTGAGCGGGCTGCACTTCCCTTTGTCTTGTCATAATTTTTAAAGGCATCTAATTTTCTGTCATATAACGATAGTCCTCGATTTGTACCTACCCAAAGATTGCCTGTAGGATCTTCATAAAGTGAGAGAATTTGGTTCGCTCTAATACTAGACGTGTCTGCAGCATTATGTCTATAAACTGTAAAACTAATGCCATCAAATCGGTTTAGCCCATCTTCAGTGGCAAACCACATATAGCCAAATTTGTCTTTTAGTATTGCATTAATCGTGTTTGAAGAAATTCCATCCTTACTATTATAATTTATAAAATTCAACTCACTTCTTTGAGCGTCGCTAATACAAGGTAAAAAGACGAGAAAGAGAGAAAATAGGGGAAAAAAGATGATTTTATTGTGTTTCATATATGCTATACGTTATAATTATTCTATCAATTAGTGAAAGTGAGGGAGGCTACAATCCAAATGTTTGATTACTTTTTCTTAAGTGAGTACACAATATTAAGGGAATTCATTCTGTTTTTCCAATAGAATCAAAAAAATATTTTCAAATGGTATAATTGTAATGAGTGCGTTATATTATTATTTAAGAAAGAGGGGGGCGAAATATGAAATAGGAGTGGTTAAATATAATCAGGTGTTTTTGCAACAAAGTCAACAACTCAAAAACATGGAACATAAGGTTTTTAATAAAATGGTTTAAATTCCCGTACTATTTTTTTTAAGACTAGTGGTAAACATCCTAAATAGTACCAAAAATAAGCTACAGGGTATTTGTATAAAATAATATTGATTAATTCAAATGTATTTAAGATTGTTTAGCGATGATAATAGTTGGAAATTCTGTTTGAACGACCATCTAGAAAAAACAATGACAAAAACATTTAGTCGTGCAATTATCTATCACAAATAATGGCTTAAACAAATGTATTTGTCATTATTTGTAAATAATAATAACAAATACAAGTCTTTTAAAGACTTTTTATAGTAGATAATGATGACTTCAAATAGTTTGACTACTATCTAGTAAAAAAAGGAGAAAATAGAGATGTTTGGACTTCTATTCTGCACGAATAGTAATGAGATTAAAAGTTTGGATTTCTAAAAATGATATTTCTGTATACAAGCTTTTTAGTTGCTGTAACTCTAAAATAATTTATAACGCTACGGAAGCTGGCACTATCAATACAATATGTTGCTACAAGGCTACAAAATGAGATAAAAAAAGTATTAATTGAAGAAAATGGCTACAAAGGGACGACCTATTAACGACCAAACACTAGAATAGAAATATCAACTAAGTACTAAATTCTGCTAATATCAGTTGGA
>CANCPA010000314.1 GCA_947379895.1 Chitinophagaceae bacterium
CTCGGACTAGTTGATGCCACTATGATTGTGGCAGGAAGTATGATTGGGTCGGGTATCTTTATTGTAAGTGCCGACATTGTACGCAATGTGGGAAGTGCAGGGTGGCTGATTGCGGTTTGGTTGATAACAGGTTTTATGACGCTTACTGCTGCGCTTAGCTACGGAGAATTGAGTGCGATGTTTCCGAAAGCAGGTGGCCAATATGTTTATCTCAAGGAAAGTTATAATCCTCTCATAGGATTCTTGTACGGTTGGAGTTTCTTTTCTGTCATCCAAACGGGTACTATTGCTGCTGTAGGTGTTGCTTTCTCAAAGTTTGCCGCCTATCTATTACCCGTGCTTAGTGAGGATAATAAACTGATAAAGTTTGCTACGGGGGTGAATAGTTGTGGGGCAACTACCTATTTTACAATCAGTGCTGCACAAGTGGTTTCAATCATATTAATTGTGTTTTTGACCTATACAAATACGAAGGGTGTTAAGGGGGGTAAATGGATTCAAAATATCTTCACGAGTACAAAACTAATCGCCTTATTCGGATTGATCATTGCTGGTTTCATCGCCTTCAATCCGCATGTCTGGCAAGAAAACTGGACGAATAGTTGGGTGGCCACAAAGTCGTCTTTGATTGATAGTTGTAATTCTTCTCTAGGATTCATCATTTCGCCAATTACAGGAACTGCCTTAATGGGCGGTATTGCTGCGGCAATGGTGGGGTCTGTTTTTAGTAGTGATGCTTGGAACAATGTGACTTTTATTGCTGGAGAAATTAAGAATCCTAAAAAGAATATTGGACTAAGTCTATTTCTCGGCACCTTGATTGTAACCCTGATTTATGTGGCTGCCAATTTGATGTATATATCTGTTTTACCACTTGATGTATTGGCGCATGTGGAAAAAGACAGGGTTGCCGTTGCTGCATCTCGTGTAATTTTCGGAAATATTGGCACTGTAATCATCGCATTATTAATCATGGTTTCTACATTTGGTTGTAATAATGGGTTGATATTAGCAGGTGCAAGGGTTTATTATACAATGGCAAATGACGGACTTTTCTTCAAGAAGGCGGGTACACTCAATGAGAATTCTGTTCCTCAGTGGGCATTGTGGGCACAATGTATTGTGGCAGCACTTCTTTGTTTGAGTGGTAGATATGGTGATTTGCTCGATATGATTTCCTTTGTAGTTGTCATCTTTTATGTGTTGACGATTGCAGGAATCTTCATCCTTCGAAAGAAACGTCCAGATGCGAACCGACCCTACAAAGCATTCGGATACCCTGTACTTCCTGCCTTGTACATTTTGATGGGTATTAGTTTTTGTGGATTGTTAATCGCTTATAAGCCCGAATTTACTTGGCCAGGCCTGATAATTACCCTCATTGGTATTCCATTATATTATATTGCAGTCGCAAATAACAAATCTCGCGTTTAAAAGATGAACTTTAATCAACTCTTTAGTGGCTTTTGCAACATTAAAATCCTCGTTATCGGTGATGTGATGTTAGACACTTATTTATTTGGCAAAGTAGAACGAATTTCTCCCGAAGCCCCTGTTCCTGTAGTGGCAGTGCAAAGGAAAGAACAGCGAATTGGTGGGGCAGGTAATGTGGCGTTAAATACGGTAGCACTCAATGCAACCACTTTTATCTTATCAATTATTGGAAATGACGAGGATGGAAAAAAGTTGACTTCCCTTTACCATCAACATAATATTAAAACAGACTACCTAATTACATCTGAAAATAGAATTACAACCAATAAAATACGGATATTAGGAAGTAATCAGCAAATGATGCGCCTTGATACCGAAACCACAAAGGATATTACAGTAGCTGAGGAGGACAAATTATTACATCAATTGGAACATTGTATTGCAAATAATAAACCTAATGTTGTCATTTTTGAAGACTATAACAAGGGTGTACTTACAGAAAGGTTTATTAGAGAGTCGATTGACCTTTGTAAGCAACACAATATTGTTACTACTGTTGACCCGAAACACCGAAATTTCTTTGCTTACAAAGGGGTTGATATCTTTAAACCTAATTTAAAAGAGGTAAAAGAAGGACTAAATTGGTTGGTTGAAGAAATAAACGCTGTAACCCTAAGCGATGCACACGAACTTCTTAAGGAAAAAATACAACATGCCGTGTCATTGATTACGCTTTCGGAGAAAGGGGTGTTCTATCATTCGGGGTTAAGCACGGCAATTATTCCTACTCATATCCGTTCAATAGCCGATGTGAGTGGTGCAGGAGATACTGTTATAGCGGTAGCATCTCTTGTTTATGCTGCCACAAAGGATATTCATTTGGCTGCTGAAATGGCAAATATTGCTGGAGGACTCGTTTGTGAAGAGGTAGGAACTGTAGCAATAAACAGGGATAAATTATTGAATGAATGTTTGTTGTTACTTAAAAAATAGGATTTAACACAAAGAAAACAAGGTTAATACACAAGGAACACAAGGAAGAATTTTAATTTTAACCTTTATAGGGTTCAATACTCTATAAAGGTTTTTAATTTTAAAAGAGTATTTAAACCTTATAATAGTTTTGAACTCTGATAAAATGTTTTAGATTAAATATGTTTTATTATGTGCTTTGAGACTTAAAAATTAATCTCTTGTGGTAAAAAAAAATATTAATAATTCGTTTGTTATGTATAAAAATTCATCTTTACACTGCAATATCTTACTTGCTTTTATTCTTTTAGTATGTGTTGATTCAAATGCACAAGTCATTTCTTCTTGGGTAAAACGAGATAAGGATAATCATTTGGAGTATTATAAGGATTCATTAGGTAATCGTATCCCCGACTTCTCTGCTGTAGGTTATCATTTTGGTAAGAAAACGTTTCCTGAGGGAAATATTGTGGCATCAATTTCTCCAAATGGAATTGATGATACGAATCCACTTCAGAAATTAATAGACAGTGTTTCTAAGTTGCCAATTACTGTAATACCTAAAGTAATTCTATTAAAGAAGGGAACTTATACTGTATCATCAACTATCAATATTAATTCGAGTAGTTTGATCATAAGAGGAGAAGGCTCAAATGAAAATGGGACTGTTGTCAATTTTATTGCTACAAAGCAGAGTGACTTATTCAATATTGAAGGTCACGGAAAGATTGATATTAATAAGAATAGGGGCAGGGAAATCACGGATAAATATGTTCCTGTGGGTGCCACACAATTTCATGTAAAGAGTGCCTCTTCATTCTCAATTAATCAAAAAGTTGTCGTTAATAGAGTACCAAATGATGATTGGATTCATGCAATTCAAATGGATAATATTCAGGGATTAAGAGAAGGAAGTAAGAATTGGTCAGCTAATGGGTTTTCATTAAGCTATGAGAGAATCATCACTGATATTGATAAATCTACTGGCTTAATTACTATCAATGCGCCGATTGTTATGGCAATGGATGTTAAATATGGAGAAAATACCCTTATTCCTTACTCTTTTGAAGGAAGAATCACTGAAGTTGGAGTGGAGAACCTTCGATTAAATTCATCTTTTACAACGGATACAGATGAGCAACATGGTTGGGTTGCCGTTCGAATAGCTGCTGCTGAAAATTGTTGGGTACAGAATGTTTTATCAGTTCACTTCGGTTTGAGTTGTGTTAATATAGCCTCTTCTGCAAAGAATTGTACAGTTAGGAATTGTACTTGCCTCGACCCTATTTCAATCATTACAGGAGGGCGCCGATATTCTTTTAATTGTGATGGGCAATTGAATTTATTCCAAAATTGTACCGCAAGGAATGGTCGTCATGACTTCGCAACAGGGGCAAGAGTATGCGGTCCAAACGTATTTTCATATTGTAATGCCACACTTGTACATGCCGACATTGGGCCACATCATCGTTGGGCTACAGGAACGTTGTATGATAATATTATTTCGGATGGCGCCATCAATGCTCAAGATAGGGGTAATTGGGGATCAGGTCATGGATGGAGTGGGGCATATCAGGTTTTTTGGAATTGTTCTTCGTTAACTGCAGCCATACAAAATCCTCCTATGGCCTATAATTGGAATATTGGCTATAAGGGAACTAATGATGGTGCAAAACTCGTTCGCCCAAATGGTGTTTGGGAAGCCACAAATGTGGGAGGAGTAAAGCCAAAATCGCTGTATGATGCACAGGAAGCGGAAAAAAGTGAGTTGTTAGTTAAATAGTATCAATTCATTAAAACCACATTGATAACAACCTTACATTTGCAATCCTCAATTGAAAATGTGATGGCAATAGATTTTACGCAGCTTAAGAGTAAACTCAAAGGAGATTTATTTACCGATAATACTATTCGTACCCTATATGCAACCGATGCTTCTGCCTACAGGGAAATGCCTTTAGCAGTTGCTATTCCTAAAGATGAAGAAGATATTCTCTCGTTGATTCATTTTGCTATCGAAAATAAAACGTCTGTTATTCCTCGTACTGCCGGTACTTCATTGGCAGGGCAAGTGGTAGGAAATGGTATTATTGTAGATGTTTCGAAGAATTTTACCAAAATAATTGAAGTCAATAAAGAAGAACATTGGGTAAGGGTGCAACCAGGCGTCATTCGTGATGAATTGAATATGTTCTTAAAGCCTTATGGACTATTCTTCGGTCCTGAAACCTCTACAGCAAACCGTGCTATGATTGCAGGGATGGTAGGCAATAATTCGTGTGGTTCAAATTCTGTCATTTATCGAAGTACTAGGGAGCATTTATTGGA
>CANCPA010000315.1 GCA_947379895.1 Chitinophagaceae bacterium
GCAAGTGTAGCAGGTACGTTTACCTTTACCACTTCTTCAACAGCGCCAAATGCAGGTACTTCAAGTCAAGGTTTTACCTTCACGCCAACAAATACCACCGACTATCTAACAGTCACCGGAAATGTAAATGTGACGGTGAATAAGGCAGCATCAAGCATCACAGCTACAGGTGCTACTTCTTATACGTACAATGGAAATGTACAAGGTCCTGAAACTAGTACAGAATCTGGTTCTGCAGGTACAATCACTTATAGTTACTCAGGAACAGGTTCTACAGTTTACACTGCATCTGCTACTAAGCCTACTGCTGCCGGTACTTACCAAGTAATCGCTACTGTGGCAACTGACGCTAATTATAATGCGACTAGTTCGACTGCCTTAGCATTCTCTATTAATAAGGCGGCGTCAAGTATTACTGCAACAGGAACTACAAGTTTTACTTATTCGGCTTCTGTTCAAGGGCCTGAAACAAGTACAGCATTGGGTTCTACAGGTCCTATTACCTATAGTTACGCAGGTACAGGTTCTACCGTTTATGCAGCAAATGCTACTAAGCCAACGAATGCAGGAACTTACCAAGTAATTGCTTCTGTTGCTGCTGATGCAAATTATAATGCGGCAAGTTCTACTGCTTTAGCATTCACTATTGGTCAAGCATCTTCAAGCATCACTGCCACTGGAACGACTAGCTTTACTTATACTGCTACTGCACAAGGACCTGCTACAAATACAAAATCAGGTTCTACTGGTTCGATTACCTATAGCTATTCAGGTACAGGTTCTACCACTTATATAGCATCTGCAACGAAACCAACTGCTGCAGGTACTTACCAAGTAATTGCTACTGTGGCTGCTGATGCTAACTTTACAGGGGCAAATTCTATTGCTTTAGCATTCACTATTGCACAGGCATCTTCAAGTATCACTGCTACAGGGTCAGTTACTTATACCTATACAGCTAATCCGCAAGGCCCTGCTACTAACTCTAGAACAGGTTCTACAGGCGCTGTCTCTTATAGTTATTCAGGTACAGGTGCTACTAGTTATACTGCATCTGCTACTAAGCCTACTGCTGCGGGTACTTATCAAGTAATCGCTACTGTGGCTGCTGATGCTAATTTTACAGGGGCTACTTCTATTGCTTTAGATTTTACAATCACTAAAGCAACCCCTACTATAACCACTCTGCCAACCGCTAGCAGCATTGTTTATGGTCAAACATTGTCAAGTTCTTCCTTGAATAATGGTAGCGCAAGTATTGCAGGTACATTTGCCTTTACGACCAATGCCACTGCACCAAATGCAGGCACTGCAAGTCAAGGATTTACCTTCACTCCTTCTGATGTAAGTAATTACAACACTATCACAGGTTCAGTAGGCGTATTGGTAAATAAAGCGATATTGACAGTTACAGCTACTGCACAAACTGTTTCTTTTGCAACTGCACAATCAGCTGTAATAGCAAATGGAGCCTATACTGTTGCTGGATTTGTAAACAATGAAACAGCTCAAGTGATGAGTGGTGTGGTTACCTATTCCACCACTTATTTATCTACATCAACAGTTGGTTTGGTAGGTGTTACCATTGCGCCAATTGTAAGTGGCTTGTCTGCTGCTAACTATAGTTTCAATGCTGTTTCAGGTGTTATAACTGTAGTGCCTGCTGTTCCAGGAGCTCCTGTTGCGATTATTCCAACTGCCGATAATGCACAAGCTGTTATCGGTTATACGGCTCCTGTTAGTAATGGAGGTGCTACAATCATCGATTACACCATCACTGCAATCCCTGCTTCAGGTACTAATATTGTAAGGACAGGAATTATTGATAATCCATACACTTTCACAGGATTAACAAATGGTACTGCCTATACCTTTACAATTGCTGCTCGTAATAGTGCCGGTACAGGTTCAACAATTACTTCTATTGCAATCACACCTTCTAAAACGACTACTTGGAATGGTACTACATGGAGTGCAGGCTTACCCGATTCTACACAAATTGCTGTAATATCAGGCAACTTGACAAACAATACGCCAATAGTTTGTTCTAAGTTAATTGTGAATACAGGAGTGACTTTTACAAATAATAGTACCCTAACCGTCACCAATTCTCCTGATTCTATCAATGGAACTATCAAAGGAACAGGAACAATTGTTTTAGCAGGTACTTCAGCACAAACTATTGCAGGAACAGGGTCTGTTGGAAATATTACACTTAATAACCCAAGTGGCGCAACTATCACAGGTTCATTAGGTGTGACAGGTGCATTGAATTTGCAGTCAGGAACACTCAATACCAATGGTAATGTAACCTTACAATCTACAAGTATTGCGAATAGTGGGGTACTAGGACCAGTAGGTGTAGGCGGTAATAGCGGTACTATCAATGGAAGTATCACTGTAGAAAGATATATTCCTAAAGGCTTCCGTGCTTACAGGGATATGAGTGCAAATGGTGTGTATAATCCAGCTAATACTATGTTTAGTACTTGGCAAGAAGGGGGCAGTTATACCCACAATGGTTATGGAATGTTCATCACAGGTACTCCTAATGCCACAGTAAATCAAAATTCAATAGATGCCAATACGGGTATAGACTATTCTTTGACAGGCTATGCTTCTGCTTATTATTATAAGTCAGGTTGGAATACCATCACTAACACAAAGACGACTGCTTTGAATCCATTCCAATCTTTCCGTGTATTGATTAGAGGTGATAGAAGCTTCGATCTGTATACCACTCCTGTGGTTATGGTGACAGGACCTACGGTTTTGGCTATGCAGAATGCCACTACACTTCGTGCTTCAGGGATTCCAATAATAGGAACTGTAACATTCAGAACAACAGGGGTAACAAATGCTGTTTCAGGCGCTACCTATAATAATTCTCTTTACGGATTAAATAGTGATCTAAATGGTTATTCTTATCTGGCAAATCCTTATGCATGTCCAATTGTATTTGATAGTGTGTATAATAATTCATCAAATATCAAGTCTAGCTACTATTACCTTGATCCAACTATAGGATCTACTGGTGCATGGGTTTCCTACAATGCATTAAGTCATGTTTCAAGTAAAGCAGGTATGAATAATGGGCAATACATTCAAGCTGGTCAAGGTTTCTTAGTGGGGAATAATAATTCAACTGCTCCAGTTGTTGTTTTGAATGAAGCATACAAGGCAACAAGTCCTGACGCTAAAACGGCAGTTTTTGGAAGTAATAATCCAAATAGCACAATTGGGCTTTCTCTTTGGTTTAAATACGATAGTACCTATTATAATGCCGGTGGAAACGCGACTATTGCTTTCGATAGCAGTTATAATAATGCAATGTGGGGCGGAGATAATACGCAGTTCATGAATACAAATGATAATTTGTCAGTTGTTTCAACCGATGGGGTACAATTAGCCATCTACGCTAAAAAGACGGCCACTGCTCACGATACAATTCCAATTGTATTAGGTCAGTTAAGCACTACAAATTATCAATTACAGATAGATGCATCGTCGTACTTTGGTAATGGTCTGACTCCTTATATTTATGATAAGTACTTGAATACGAATATAGAGTTGAAGATTACCTTAAATAATGTGCCTTTTAAAGCCGATAATGCAAAACCTGCAACATACCAAAACAGGTTCAGTATTATTTTCAAATCTGCTACACTACCAATTAAGCAGATGAATGCAAGTGCAATGTTAAGAAATGGTAAGGCAATAGTTGCATGGACAACTATTGGAGAAGTCAATGTCAAAGCATATCAAGTAGAAAAATCTACAGATAGCAAAAACTTCTCTCCAATCGGTGAAGTAGCAGCGACTAATGCCTTAGATTATAATTTCTCTGATAATAACTTGAGTTCTAACAGTAATTACTACCGTATCAAGGCAACAAGTACAGACGGAAATATCGTTTACAGTAATGTCGTTAAGATTATTAATATCTTACAGCTTACAACATATAACTTGTACCCTAATCCATTGACAGGTAAAACTTTAAATGTTCAATTAGGTAATGTAGTTGCAGGTAATTATGAAGTGTCAATCATTAATAGCCTTGGTCAAAAAGTGGCTCAACAAACCATTAAACACACAGGCGAAAATGAAACTTACCAAGTAAATGTCAAGCAAGCAATTGCAACGGGTGTTTATAATGTAGTCATCAAAGAGGTGAATACTAAGGAACAAGTTTTCCACTCCACACTTTCTATTCAGTAATAAATTAAATATGGATAATTGATATTGCCTTTGGGTAAATATCAATTATCCATTTTAATTTTATCAATTAAGGATCTTATTTAGTAATAAATTGTACTTACGTAAGGAATGTAGTTAAAATTAAATGAACAACTTGTATCTCAATTATGTGTGTGTTTAACTTAAAAAGTATTAAGTAATACCTACAACCTCCTAAGGTGATCATGAATAATCATTTATCAATCAACAATTATAAATTAAAAACATGCAAATAATCGCAAAGTGGTTTCGCATAACATTTCTGATATTAGTGGTCAGTTTTACAATGAATGTTTCACTGAATGCCCAAACCCCATCAGATGATCCTAGTATTGTTGGAGGCCCAGGTACTTTTGGTTCTACCCCTGCAGGTGACGGAGCTCCAATTGTTCCTTTTGATGGTCGCATGAGTGTAATGTTGGCAGTAATTGGCTTTGGCTATGTCGCAAATAAATTACAAAATCCTAC
>CANCPA010000316.1 GCA_947379895.1 Chitinophagaceae bacterium
ATTAATCAAAACTGGAAATTCACTATCGACCCCAACAATGAAGGAGAGGATGCACATTGGTATAACTCTAACTATAATTATTTCGGTTGGAAAAATGTTTCTATTCCCCACAATTGGGATTTAGATAACGAATATGCCAACTACAAAGGCAAAACATGGTATAGAACCACTTTTGAAACCCCTACTGCAACTAACAAAAAGATAGTGTTGTCCTTCGGTGAAGTCGCAATGAGTTATAAAGTCTTTCTAAATGGTAAATTGATTGCAGATATTCTTTGTGGCAACTACAGGGAAGATTTTGATGTAACGACTCTCTTAAAACCAAATGCATCAAATTCACTTGCAGTGATGGTAGATAATTCCTTGAAGTGGGGTGCCTATTGGAGTTGGGGTGGTATTAGAAGACCCATTACCCTGTTAATCAAGGAACAAGTAAATATTCTCAGACAAAATATTGTTTCAATTCCTGATTTGGCAAAAGGCACTGCCATTATTAAAACAAATGTCCTAATAGAAAATACCACTAATCAGCCTCAAAGTATGGCGATTAATCAACAGCTTTATTTTAATCAATCTCTTGTCAAGGGCTCAAAACCCCTTCCAGTTTCTATTGCGGCAAATAGTACTGCTGAATATAGTTTTCAAATCTCTTTAACAAAGGAACAGGTTAAGCTATGGCATATTGACCATCCAAATATGTACACTAGTTCTGTATTATTAAATCAAGATAAGAAAACCACCTATCAATTAAATGATAAGTTTGGTATTCGCAAAATAGAAATCGACGGGTATCATTTCAAACTGAATGGGGAATCTGTTCGGCTTACAGGTTATAATTGGGTGGCTGATGATAGAACGACAGGTAATACGCTACCTGAATTCAGGTATAAGGAAGACATCGATTACATGAAACAGACGGGACAAAACATGGCTCGGTTATCTCATCGCCCACTTCCCGAAGATGTGATGGATTATTTAGATGAGAAAGGCATCTTAGTCTTAGCTGAATTTAATAATTGGGCCGACTTTATGAATGCACAAAGTGAAGAACCTAAGACCTTTGCTACTAAATTGGTACAGCAGAAATTTAATCATCCATGTGTAATTGGTTGGAGTGTGGGTAACGAAAATGGCAGTCTGAAGGAGAATCCGAAAGTGAATGAGTATGTTGAAAGTATCATCAAATTCATCAAGACGAAACTAGATAGTAGTCATTTAGTTACTTATGTGTCAAATACCGCCGACTTTCAGGATAATGATGCCGCACAATATTGTGATGTAATCATGATTAATAAATATGGTTCATATAGTAAGGGCATTGATGCCTTAAAGCTCAGATATCCAAATAAGGCAGTATTCATGTCAGAATATGGTGGGTATCTCACTGCAGGAAATCTCATTTATGATACACCCGATAAAACTGTATTTAAGAAATTTATGGTGGATAGTCTTGGACTAAAAGAAAACCTATTTGGCTATTCTCTATGGACGTATAATGATTATAGGAGTAATTATCAGTCGCCAAATCCTGAAACAACTACGCCTCTACATCAAAATAGGCAGTGGGGAATAGTAGATGTTTATCGAAATAAAAAAAGGGCTTTCAGGCAAATGCAAAAATATTATGCACCTGTCAAGTCTTTAAATATTACTTTAGGTACACCTCTGAATGGTGTCTATAAATCGGAATTGTCTCTGCAGCCACGGAGTAAAATGGATATTCCTGCTTTTACACTCTCAGGATATAAACTCGTATGGGAAATAAGAAATGAGGATAACAAAAACGAACAATCAGGTTTTATCAATTTACCCGACGTCGTGCCAAGTGGCAATTTGCTTAATTATCCTTTGGAATGGAAGAAGACAGAGAAGACCATATTCTTTAAACTTTCCCTGTTGTCATCAACAGGATATGTAGTAATGGATACCACTTTTTTTGTTTCACCGCCACCTTCACCTAAAATTAATGCATTTATTCCTGCAGATAAAGAGGCTCGTATGGTGTTTGAAAAAAGCCCTTTTGCTACCGAATATATCTTAAAATATTCGGATAATGGAGTTGTGAAATCTCTCAATCCTACCATCGACCACTATGCCGATTTGACCACTCTTCCAATAGGAAAAGAATATAAGATATGGGTTGTTGCTACGAATTCTTTTGGTGAGAGTTCCCCTTCGCCTACTTATTCTTTTTCAACAAAGGCAGGCTATAGTTCCCTTCCTCCTATTATTTGGTTGAGCGAATCTGCTAATCAGGGTTTCTTTACAGGTTATAGTTTTCATTATTCCGACTTTATATATGAAGTTAGGTTTGGTACCGATTTGAATGAAAAGCAACAATGGAAAATCATTTCGTCAGGCACATTTGGGTTGATGCAGGTACCTAATTTGGTAAATGGTACAAATTATTACTATCAAATAAGGAGGAAGAGTGCATTCAATTCCAATGCAAGTGAATGGAGTGAGGTGAAATCTGTTATTCCAAATGAAGGTCATCAATCAGGAAGTCCAATTATTCATGGATTTGTACAGATTGGCAACGAAATAGTAATTAGTTGTACACCTTCTCACAATGCAAAAGGGTTTAAGGTAGTCTGTAAAACAAATAAGGGTAATAAGGAAATTTTGATTAATGAATCGGTGCCAACGCTTATAAATTTGACAGATATAATTGACAAGGTTGACGACGTGATAATTTACTCTTTATAATTAATTTATAAATATTAAGATTGCCAACAATTATTGTTAAAAACGCAATTTCAAATTTGAAGGTACTATCAGTTCGATTGTATCAATACTTTACAAGAATGGGTTTTTCCATATTTGTTTAAAACCTAAATTGTTAAGAATTACCAAACTATACAATCAATTTTCTACCATGAAAACGAGGGAACGTTCCCTACAAAAAACAGCCATTTTAGCCCTTTATTTGATATTTGCAAGCATTAGCACTATCGGAAGTTAATATTTTTGAATTGTCATTTTTGAATTAAATTTTTAACCTTTTTTAAATTTTGCCACATGAAAAAATTGTTCACACTCATTATGAGTATTTTATGCTTTTGCATTATTAATGCACAAAACAACTTTCCTATTGTGTACAGTGCGATCCCTAAATCTGGGTCTCCGAGCACTTTTTTTGAATCGGTAAATAGTAATGTTACTATTACTTCTTCAATAGGATTTACCACCAACTTCACGAGTAGTACTTGTACATCATTACCTGGTAGAACAGTAACAGAATCTGCAACTACTTATAACGATAGTTATGAACGAGCACAAGGGAAATATTTAAGTTTTAAAATCACACCAAAGGCAGGATATAAAATTGTATTGAGTTCGATTAGTTTTAAAATTTCAGCATCAAATACCAATATAAAGATTAAACCATGGTTTAGTAATAATAGAGTGGCTGATGATAATTATTCTTCTATCGATTACGCTCCATCTGCCCATACCTGTGGTGCAAATGATACAGCGGCTATGACTCTTCAAGCATTTACTCCAGATTTGAAAACATCTGGAAATAACAATATTATTGATAGTGTAAATGGAATATTGGTACGCTTTTTTTTCTTTAATGCCCCAACTGCTACACAAATAAACATTATAAACGTTCAGTTAAATGGATGTGTAGTTGCTGACGCATCTCTTACAGACTGTCTTGGAAACCCTCTTGTGATGGGTTCAGCTCTTAAGGTTTCAAAATATAGCTCTATACCAACTTTTTCAGATGAATTTAATACAAGTGGTTTCAATGGAAATACTTACAACAGAAAAGATTGGAAACCACGTACAGGAGGATCCTTTGGAGGTATTTGTACGGGCGCTAATGACACCATTTATAATGGAGCACTCCATATTAGATATACAGACACCATCAGAGCGAATGGTACAGGTGGTTTTGATACTTCTTATTATGGTGGAGGGCTTATTTCAACACATAATTTACGGTATGGTTATTATGAAATTAAAGCCAAGTTATATGGAGGAACGAAGGGTTTTCACCAATCTTTTTGGTGTACAGGAAATGGGTCTACTACTACTTCTATTGTTAATGATAGTACTCCAAGAGGTGCGGAGATGTCGGAGAATCAGTGTTTTGAATTTGATTCAGATACATCACAAACAGGGGCTTATTGTCCACTTCAACCGAGTATTTGGCTGCCAGGAAGTCCTAATTATTCAGCATTCTATTCCAAAGTGGCTACTGTAAGACCCACTGTTGATACCAATATCATTGGTTTTGAGTATTTGCCAGATAGTTTCAATATATACATCAATAATAAATTGGTTTCAGCGTATGCCATGACAGATACTGTTATGAAATATTCTATTGCAGAGTCATGGATGTTATCTGCATTACCTACCCCTGTTGGATATTACTCAACCCCACTGCCGTTACCAAAAAGTGGAGGTGAAATGTGGGTCGATTATTTTAGGTTCTATGCCCCTGTTGATCCTGCGGGTATTAACTTTATCGGTAATTCAATTTTTGGTAGTCAATGTAATTTACCAATTACCCCTGCCACACAACATAAGCCATCGGGATGGGTAAATGCCTTAAAGTATGATATTAACCAAAATCTATTATCCACCGTTTACGATACCATTGCTACAACAATAGTGAGTGATGATTTTGTTCAAGACCCTAATAATTCTACTAGCTTGAAGCACTATA
>CANCPA010000317.1 GCA_947379895.1 Chitinophagaceae bacterium
GACATTATAGAGCATTGCCTTTCTATCGCATTGAGGCAACCGATTGGTAATACAAACTATGATATATTGTCCTTAGGATTGAATCAAATATCTAATTAGGGCTTACTCAACAACTCAGGAAATTTACAAAATCGATTATTTTACTATGGAATTCATCAAAAATGACCTTTTTTAGTAAATTCAGTAACATTGAAAGCTACTTTTCCTTCAAAAAAACAGAAGCTCAAAAAGTTGCTGCACTGATATTTGACTATAGAATCAAAAAGGCTTGCAGTAAATATGATAGAAATGCTCTAAAACAATTTATACATAAGGGTTTCTTAGTTATTGAGTAAGCCCTAATTATATATTTTCTGAAACGTACCACATTGAAAAAGCTACCGTTCATGCAGCAAAAACTGCCTATCTTATAGCTTTGTTCCAAACAGAGGGAGCTATTGAACGATATAGTAAGAAAATAGATATGACAGATTGGAAAATTGAACAGCCTAATATCACCAAACTGAATAAACTCAAAAAGTCAAATCCAGAAGCATTTTATTACTTGTTTAAGTATTATTTGTTAATGGTTAGTGTTAGGTTACAGTTTATAGATAGTAAGTTATAATTTTTATTTAAATTGTAAGTAGATAGCCAAAAAATAATGTTAAAATGTTTTTGGATTTCATTTTTAATATTATTTTTTGGATTTTATTATTTGAAATTTATTTTTTCTTGTAATAACTTATTGAGGTGATATATTAGAAACCAATTACAAAATGGCATTAATTATATACTTTATTTTTATCTATTTTTTGTTTCTTACCTACTCTATCTAAGTTAAAAAAAAACTTAAAATCAGCAACTACTATTAAACCCAGATTATTCAATAGGACTCTACTACAATTCACAACTACTTCAAACACAAGCTTTTACTTGATTTGTTTGACTTCAAGTTGATATATTATGATTTCAGTCAAAAAATCAGCATAAAAACTTGTCCTTTTTGTATTTGTGAATCTAAAAACGAGTCTATAGCGCAATCTGAGTTAAACGCTAAGGCATTACTTTAGAAGTGTCTTATTTCTATAGACTTTCCCATCCATTTCAACTTCAATAAAATATAAGCCCTTAGAATAAACTGACAATTCAATGTTAATTTCAGAAGCTGTAGTTGTTCTATTAAACAATAGATTCCCTTTTGAAGAGAACAATTTGATAGTCTTTGTTTTGTATAATTCTGAATTATTCATCAATACGTGTATCCAATTTGCTGTAGGATTAGGCCAAACCTTGATTGCATCAGGTTCATTCCTTTGGATACTTATCACTTTTGTAAAGGATTCCGAACCGTCTATATTTTTGGCCATTATACGATAATTGGAATTGACAAAAGGTAAAGAGTCAATAAAACTATACATATCATCATTTCCATTTGGGACAACAATTCCGATGGTTTTCCACGTATTTATAGGAGATAGTCGTTGCACTTCAAAACCCTTTAGATTGGTTTCATTTGCAGTTTCCCATTTCAATTCATTGGTTTTATCCATTGAATTTCCATAGAAATTAATGAGTTGAACAGGAAGAGTTCCTGCGGTAGTAAATGACCACACATCCCCTTTACTTACCGAACTATCTGACATCACTGCATCTACTCGCCAATAATAAGTTGTTCCAGCAGAAAGGGCAGTTAGGAAAAATACATTTTTCACTTCAGTTGTTATTCCCTGAAGTGAAAGTGCAGCTGGAGAAACACCAAAATAAATTCTATTGTATATGGCATTATAAGCAGGTTTCCACATCAATTGGTTTCTTGAAACAGGCACATTTTTCATACTATCGGGTACAATTGGAAAACTAGTTTTATAACTCCTTAAACCCGGAATCCAATAGGTAGAATCCCCTCGTTCATAAGGCCCCAAATCGGGTTTTCCATCTGTAACGTTCGTAGTAATATCTGAAACAGCTATTCCAGCATTTATAAGTGGTGAACCAATTGTTGGTCTGAAATCAAAATGGGTAGTATCTTCTAATGGTAAGGCTAAATTATCATAATTATTCCCTTTCAAAGTCAAAAACTTAAAACCTAAACCACTCCAAGAGCCATAATATCCTTTTCCAATATTATTGTAGAAGGAACTAAACTGATTTTGTAAATTAATTTGTGATTCTATAATGAGAGATGCTTTTACAGTATTTAACTTAGAATGATTAAAAGAAAGGTTATTGATTGCCCTACTTGCTTGACTGACAGTAGGTGTATCTGCACTCTTAATTTGTATTGCAGTACTTCCCAAATTCCAGATTACATTGTGGTCAACGGTTATTGCAGCAGTCCTATCGTCACCTCTAATTCCGATGCCTCCACCCCAATAAGAACTTACTGTTCCTGAATATCCATCATGAATCCAATTGTGGTGAAAACGTGTTCCTGTTGTAGAAGATGAATTTGTTTGGCAATTAGTGTAAACTATTGAATGGTCTTTATTTCCGCCATAACACGACAAGAAAGCGTGATGGATATGATTGTAATAAACATTATTATTGGATTGACCGATAATCAATACAACACCTCCGCTGTTATACAGTTCATTATATCGGACTGTGGCACTCCCTGCCTTACCAATATAAGAATCCCATGTTCTGGAAACCTGTAATAAGGGGGTTACTAATGAAGAATTGACATTGAAATCATGAATCGTATTATTTTCTATCAAATTATTAAGCCCACTTATCATTAATGAACTCAATGCCCCATAAGCAAAAGTATTACCACTCAACTGACAATTATTGCCATAAATGAGAGGAAAATTACTATCAAAACCATTTCCTGTTTGTCCAGCAGGAACACTAAAATATTCTGTCCAAGAAGAGTATAAAATAGTATTGTTTTTAAACACAAGATTATCGCAACCGGCATTAAAGGAGTTAAACTGAAAGGCCGTTGCCCAAAAAGTGATGTTTTGAATGTTGAGATATAATTTGGCAGTTGCCTTTAAACCATAGTTTCTTGTCTTGATTTCAATACCTCCGGAAAGATTAGGATTTTTTCCGTCGGGAGGATAAAAATAGAGAATATGGTTAGTGGTATCATTAAACCATTCACCGGGTGCGTCTAAAAATTCTTTTTTGCCTACTAAATAATACTTATCATCATTGTATGGAAGAGTTGTACCTATTGAATTACCTAAATCTTGAGCATAAGTAAAAGTATTAGTCCCTGCTAAATGAGTAAGAACGGGACGTGTCCAAGTGTAATATTGGTGATTCACATTCAATACGGCTAATGCACCTGTAGCATCTAATCCTGAATTTGCCAAAGCTTTATCAACGATAGTTCCATAAGAAGAACCATTACCCGCACATGCCCACATAGTGGAATCCCAAAAGTTCCAATCCCCATTTTTGTCTTTAGGCAAATTGGGCCAACGAGCTTGAATCATGGGTTTATTATTATAAAAGATTTGCTCAAAAGTACTCCCCGTATAAGCTGCCTGAAAAATGGCAGGATTACTTGTAGGCGTCCAAGTAAGTGAATTGTAAACATCAGTTCCAGAAATGATTACATTCTCACCATTATAGGCAGTCAATACTATTGGAGCAGCAGCGGTACCAGAATAGGGGAAAGTTGCGGTTTCCCGATAGGTTCCTGCCCTCAAAAAAACAGTATCGCCAGGATTCTTTGCTTTTGAAAGGGAATAGGTTAACGTTTGAAAAGGTAAAAGGATGGTGCCGGGATTGGTATTTTTTCCCGAAGGGGAGACAAAATAAGCGGTTGCATTTGCATTTACTAATGCAAGCGATGAAAGAAGTAAGATGAATAAACGCTTTTTATACATAAACCCTAATAATATTATTTGAACGATAAATCAATTGATTTAACTAAAAAAACAATGGCAATATTTATGAAGATATATGGCTTGCCATTTTTTAGCTTTCTACATCCAAATTAGCACTGAAAATCTACTTTTTCCTAATCCATCCTGGCAAATTGGTATTGAAAATCTACTTTTTCCTTTTTCCTCTCTACAAATTCTTACTGCGAATCTACTTTTTCCTACTCCCTCCCTACAAATAGGAATTGAAAATCTACTTTTATCTATTTCCTCTCTACAAATTCTTACTACGAATCTACTTTTACCTACTCCCTCCCTACAAATAGGTATTGAAAATCTACTTTTACCTATTTCCTCTCTACAAATTCTTACTACGAATCTACTTTTACCTACTCCATCCCTACAAATTAATACTAGGTATCAGTCCTGTCCTACTTCCTAACACTAAATTGTTACTGCGAATCTACTTTTCCCTGCTCCCTCCCTACAAATTAATACTAGGTATCAGTCCTGTCATACTTCCTAACTCTAGATTGGTGCTTTGAAGTAGCTTTTACCTGTTTCAAACTAGTTAACAGTTACTAGTAATCAGTCCTGTCCTACTTCCCACCACTAAATTGGTTTTAGGAAGTAGCTTACTTCTGCCTCTTAAAAGTAATTTCATGATATTTGACAAAGCATTACTACTCAATTTACTAATTATTACTGAACAACTATCTTATTTCTATATCTCTTCCCTCCTATCTCAACCTCTATGAAATATATTCCTTTGATAAAACCCGACAAATCTATATTGATATTCTTATCACTTGTTGTTTTTGTCAACATTAATTTACCTGTAGCTGACAATAACTTAATAA
>CANCPA010000318.1 GCA_947379895.1 Chitinophagaceae bacterium
TATGTACACAAGCCAAGCACAAAGAAACACTAGGATAAGAATTTATTTCAGATACGTATCTAAAAATTGTTCAATTAAAAACCTTGTGTTCCTTGTTTTTACTTTGTTTTCTTGGTGTTAAAACATCTTGAGTAGTTACTGCAACCTGTAACCTATATCTTATTTCCCAAATGTCACCTGCCATTCCGCTTGTTCATCGGGCGCAACAACAAAGTCAAAACCAGTCAATTGTACGCCGTCATTGTGTCTTTCGTAGGTGGTAGTAGGTTTTGCAGGTGCTGAGAATGGTGCCGCCTTGCCTTTATAATTTAATTTTACCCGAATTGTTTTGTTATGTTGTGACAATTCAATGGTATTATCATCGATGATAGTTACAGTTGCAGGAGTAACTAAAGTCCATCTAACCTGCGTTAATTTACTCGAGTTTTTTATTTGATCTTTAACCACCACTTTTGCTTTGTCAATGATAGAAATTGTACGAATTGCAGAACTCAATGCAGGGGCATACAAAGAAGAGAGGTCGGTAGTAGCACTCAAAGAATCAGGTGCATCACTTGAGGAGATAATTGATGCAAATCCTTTTACGTTTTGTAAGGCACTATCAACAGTCAAAGTATTATGGTGATAATTACTATGCCTGAAAACATTCCAACGTGGACTCATTTGTTTGTTATTGAATAAGTCAATCCGTTGTGCCTCAATTGCCGTGTAGTTTTCCCCACCCAAATCCATTGCCCATCTTTCACCGAGACCATCTATGACAAAAGAACCGACATCCATGTGGGCATGATTAGTAGAAGGAGAACCTACCTTAAATCCAACAAATAGGTCGTTTGGACTATTCCAATCAGAATGCATCAATGCAACCGGAGTTCGACCCTGACCAATCCAAATATGAGTGTTTGGTTTTGTAATATTGCTAAACTGAACATCTTTTGACCAAATCAACAAGGCAGGCATAAAACGATCCCTAGACAAATCAGTTGGCTTTCGCATTTGTAGGAAACTCTTTTGACTATACAAAATAGATTTGTCTTCACTTTTATTCTGAAACCAAAACATAGCAGGAGCTACGATTCTAGCAGCACCTCCTGCATCAGAATAATTAAAACTTTCGCCTGTTGGTCCAGTCATATTTAGCATATAAGAACTTGTTTGAAGGAAACCCTTAGATTTTGATAGACCAAAGTCATCACCAAAAGCTTTCTGAATGGCTGAAAGAAATAAGGTATTGTACGTTGTGCCATACTCCCAATAATTATATCCTTCAGGGTAGGCTCCATCAGGGGCATATTCATTCATGGATCGATGGATAGATTCAATACTACGATTGATTATCTTATTAGCCACTTGTGGATTAGACTCATATACTGCTATTGCTCCTAAAGTCATTCCGGCATTACAAACCTGATTCCAATTGTTAGTACTCTTTAGCCAATTACACTTTTCAGTATCAAGTGAGGGTGTTAATCCTAAGGAGGCAATTGAATTAGAAATGGTATTGCGTGAATTAGGTGACAGATATTGATATAACCAATCATAGCCAATTGCCATGCCCGTTGTCATTTCAGCAACATCAAGAAAATGGGATGGATTCCAATCAGAGAATGCTGCAACTGCCAACATTTCTTTCTCTGCTCGTTCAGCATATTGTTTCTCGCCTGTCATTCGATAAGCATAAGACAAATAGAAAATACGTCGTAAAAACTCCCTCGATTTATCCAACAACCTTTTTCCCAATAGTTTATGTACTACAGGAGAGGATGAAAGCATCTTTTTTGCCTCAGTGATAATTGCATCATGAACCATCAATTTCAAGGGTTCTTCGACAATTGCCTTTTTAATACCCTCTTCCTCTCCGTTAGTGAGTAACAAACGAGGATGTTCTTGTGGAGAATAACTAGCAGGAACATACTTTTCCTGTGCTTTACTAAATGACATAATCATCAATGTTGTCAGAAGTAATGCCAATCTAAGGCTGCAATACTTTATAATATTCATTTGTTTCATATAACTAATTTTTTAGTATTTCATTAAAGCAATAACAAAAAGTGACAAGTTTTACAATTTTAACTGTTACTGACTTTTATAGTCAACGGTAGCAACTTAATTTTATTTTGTTGTGCCTGTTAAAGACAGGCTGTCTTTCAAGCCGCCGAAGGTATTGTTTATCTGAAATTGTTGTAGAAAAAAAGTATTTACTTCCTAGATTTTACAAAAGGGAGGGTTCAATTAAGCTCTGCAGTAACTTAAATCGTATTTTAGTAATATTAAATTCATTTACAGATTCAGTTTATATCATTCCACCTTAACAATTTAAGTCGTATATCTCTCTCCGCAAACCTTCATTTGCATTTTTTGAGCCTCCAGATATTTTGCGAAGAGCTCCTTGTAAGTTGCGAAGCCCACCATGTAATTTGTGCAATTCGACATGTTAGTAAAAAAGGCCTTCTGTTTAGCAAAATACTGTGCCAACTTTCTTGCGCATCATTCCAAATTTAAATTTAACAAAGCAAATTTAAAAAGCAAGCTCCAACTTTTAATGCACTATTCAAATTATAAGATGACATATTAATTGGGTGAAAATAGTTGTAACCTAGCAGTCTAATCTGTAATAGACTTGTTTAAACTTAGCTTCGATTGTAAAATAAAATCAATAAGTTTTAATAATTATTCATTTTATTGATATTTTTTGTGAATGTGTGAAAATTATGAAAATTTAGTTTGATGTAAAAATACAATTCAATACTTTTAATCTTTTTTTAAGTAGTTGAAGTAAGATTTAACTGAGTAAATGGAAGAGGTGAATTTTATTTTCAAGAAAGGTTGACTAGAACAATTGGAACCTTCAAATTAATTATCATGAATTCGCCGGTAGTATATACATGTCTATTTGCAATCTTTATTTCATTATTAATCTTTTTTTTTGATAATGGGTATAAAAAAGCAAATAGATTTTTAGCTGGATTTTTGTTCTTCTCTGCTATTTTTTCAATTCTAATGTATGTGTATGTATTTAGCCACTCTACAAAATGGGTGGCAATATTCGTTACTTCAATACCCTCTACTTTTTTTTTAATTGGCCCGTTTTCCTTTTTTTATATACGAAGTATTGTGCGAGACAACCCTTCACTCTCAAAAATCGATTACTTACATTTTGTATTGTTCATTTATTGCTTTACAGGAACAATACCTTTTTTATTTAGTTCTTGGGAGTACAAACTATTTGTTGGATCGATAATTAAAGAAGACATCAGTAACTTTAATATCCTTAGGATAAATGTATTATTCCCCTATAAACTGAATCAAGGTATAAGACCTTTTCAAATTACTTACTATGTAATATTTCAATGGAAACTCATAAGACGATACTTTAAAGTTTCAGAGAGACATGTTGAAAATTCAGCACAATACTTTATCATGAAAAAATGGCTAATCATCTATTGTTCCATTTTTACACTTCTAGGATTTGGCTTCTCAAGTGGAATAATTTGCAGAATATTTACCGATAATAAAGCAGATTTTTTAGCTTTAGTTTATAAAATGGTTGTCATTACAATTGCAGGGTATATAACTTTGCTTTTTACATTGTTTTTATTTCCTCAAGTCATATATGGGTTGCCGATAATTAATAAAGTAAAACAAGAAGGTATTAGCGATATAGATCTAGAAACTGAAAATGAAACTACTGCAATGGTTGAACCAACTGATATTGCCATACCTCAAACAATAAATAGCAAACCATTACTCTTTTTTACAGAAGTGTATATGAAAGAAATAGAAATTGAAATAGAAAAAAGTATTCAGGAAAAAAAGTATCTTGAAAGTGATTTTACCATCAATCAACTTTCAGTCTATACAAATATACCTACGCACCATTTATCATATTATTTCAAAAATGCTTTGCAGCAAAAATTCATTGAATGGAGAACAAACCTAAGAATCAATTATTCCATTACCCTCATAGAACAAAATGCGTTAGATAATTTAACCTTTCCTGCTTTAGCAAATAAATTGGGATTTTCTAGTTACAATACTTTTATTAAGGCTTTTAAGGCAAAAACAAATTGCAGTCCAAGCGAATATTTGGCGAATATCAAATTGTAATTTTACTTTAGGTTTCAAATAATCAATACAACAACAGCACTACAACTACTAAATCATGTCAAATTTGCAAAATTGACATGATTTGATGCACTTTTTCTTTGTACTCATACCCCAAAGTTTCACTTTTACATCGCTATTTATGAATTGTTAGAATTTTAAATTTCTAAATAAAAATAATATAACCCTCTTTTAAATAATTAAAAGAGGGTTAGCTGAAAAAATAAAGATGTAAAAAGGATTTTGTTTTTACTGAACTTAACATCTAAACGAACGCCTTCCTGTAGGAACCATTGCAAGTAAAATAACATCGTTGCATTAAAGCCGCTCGAACGGCGCAACGATTGTTATTTTTATAAAAAATGTACAATTAATATTGTATACACTCTTTGATAGTGCAAATATAAAAAAGGTTATACTAAATTCCGTGTGAAGAATTGATATTTGCGTATGGAAATGTCAAAAGTTTTGGAGCAATTGTTGCCATTAGGTAAAGATTGGGAAATCAGGGAAGTAGTTTTGCAAGAAGACCTGAAAAGAATAACTATTACAGTAGGA
>CANCPA010000319.1 GCA_947379895.1 Chitinophagaceae bacterium
ATGGCAATTAAAGCCATTGGTACTGTTCTAGAAAACAAGAATGATGGAAAAACTTTAATTGTTGAATGGGATGAAAGTTTCTATCCATTTGAAGTTGATTTTTCTGGAGGTTATTGGGCTACAATAAAAGAAGTTACCAATCAAGAACATATCAATGCAATCTTCTACAATAATTCAGATAACGATATCAAGTTTGAAATTGTAAAAGAAAAATTTGAACCTAATCTATTTGATAGTTATATAAATTTTCTGAAAGAGATAATTTCTGAATTAAACATAAAACCCAATGACCAACGAATTGTTTATTCAGTTAGAGAGAAAAGTTTGAATTTTACTATTGGTCAAAGATATTGTTTCAATCTGTTCCTTTCAGACAAAAGAGGTAAATATGGGATTATTTCAAAAAGTAAATTGATTGAAAATAGTGAGCCTTATGCAGGTGCAGCCCCACAACCCTATTATACTTTTCTCCAAGAAATCAACTTGGAAATTTTAAATAAAGATTCTATAACTGAAGCAATAAAAGATGAATTAAATCGAACAAATAAATCAAGCTTTTTAAAATATAACAATGAAGATTTTGAAAATTATTTATTCTCAATTGAATTAGAAGAGAATTCTACCAAAAGAATTGGTTCTGATTTTTGGAAGCCTTTATTACAAGTTTTACAAACTGCTGGCAAACCACTTCATAGGTCTGAAGTACATAAACTAGTTGTTAAGAATTTATCGATAACACAGGAGGAGTTGAATCAAACAAAATTGGTCAATGGAAAACCAATGGTTATAATTTATAATCAAATTGATTGGGCAAGAGAAACCTTAAAGCAAATGGGGTTGATTAAAAAACCTCAAAAAGGGGAAAGTGGCATGTGGGGTTTAACTGAAAAAGGAATGCAAATTGCCCCAAACATTTTTAATTTTATGGATACAGATTATTTGCCTCCATCCTTTCAAAAGAAAGGAAATATATCTCCCTACAATTTCGAAGATGATTCTGATAAACCATTTATTCCAAAGGCTCAATTTCTACAGATAACTTCTTTATTACTTCGTAAAAAAAATATTGTACTTCAAGGTTCTCCGGGTGTGGGCAAAACATTTATTGCCCGAAAAATAGCCTACAGTATCATGGGAGCAACGAATGATAACAATATAGTAGTGGTTCAGTTTCATCAATCCTATAGTTATGAAGATTTTATTCAAGGTTTTCGTCCTTCAGACAATGGATTTGTCATAAAAGATGGTTTATTTATTAATTTCTGTAAAAAAGCTCTTGCTAATCCTAATCAAAAGTTTTTCCTAATAATTGATGAGATTAATAGAGGAAATCTAAGTAAAATAATGGGTGAATTGATGATGCTAATCGAAGCTGACAAACGAAATCCTTCCTTTTCACTTAAACTAACTTATGCTCAATCGGAGACAGATTTGTTTTATGTACCTGAAAATATTTATTTGATTGGTACTATGAATACAGCAGATAGGTCGCTTGCATTAGTTGATTATGCTTTAAGACGTCGCTTTGCATTTATTACATTATTACCTGAATATGGCGATGCATTTAAGTCATTCCTAATTGAAAAAGGACTATCTGAAATATTGACTAACCATATTGCCACATCTGTAGAGAAAGTAAATGATTTAATCAGTAAGGATAATAATTTAGGCGAGGGCTTTTTAATTGGACATAGCTATTTCTGTAATTATGATAAGGCGCAAGATGAAACTGTTTGGTGGAAAGAAGTAATCGATTTTGAATTAAAACCATTGCTTGAAGAGATTTGGTTTGATGAAATTAAAAATACTGAGAAGGCTTTAAGTCATTTAGAATTATTATGATACCAATTGAAAATATCTATTACCTGCTTTGCTATGCTTGGGATAAACTAGACGAGAAGGAAAAGGTTTCGGTTACGATAGATAGCGAAACAAATCTTCTTGATTTACTAGCCAAAGTATTGATTAATGGAAGTAAGCGGTTATTAAAAAAAGGTATTGCACAAAATTATATGACCTATACCAATGAAATGAAGGGAGTAAAAGGTAAGATTGAGATTGCTCATTCATTAAAGACCAATCTTTTTCAAAAAAAGATGACATGTTGTTCGTATGATGACCTTTCTTCAGATATTTTATTGAATCAAATACTTGTAAGCACGCTGAATAATCTAACTAGAACCAAAGATTTAAATAAAGGACTAAAAGCGGATTTAATTAAAGTTCAACGAATGTTTGTGGGCATTGAAAGAATAAAGATTAATAAGAAACATTTTAAATCGTTACAGATTTCAAGGAATCAGCATTTTTATTCATTTTTAATGAATGTTTGTGAATTAATACATTTGAGTAGTTTACCTGACGAAAAAGAAGGAAATTTTCTCTTCATGAATTTTAGTCAAGATGAACGGAAAATGAATCAACTCTTTGAAGCTTTTGTTAGGAACTTTTACAAAGTTGAGATGAAAGATATATTTCAAACTAGTAGAGAAACAATTCTTTGGCAATTTGGAACGCCTAAAGAATCAAATAGAAAGTATTTGCCACAAATGCAAACGGATATTACACTAGAGAATGCAAACAAGAAAATCATTATTGATGCAAAATACTATAAGGAGACAATGGCGTTGAATTATGATAAGGAAAAGATTCATAGTAGCCACTTATACCAATTAAACAGTTACTTATTGCATCAGCAGTCTTCAGACCCAAAAACAAAATGTGCTACAGGTATTCTTTTATATCCCACAATTGAAGAGGAATTTGATTTGCATTTTACTTATGAGGAGCATAATATTTTCATAAAGACCATTAATTTGAATACGCATTGGAGTCATATTTCAAAGAGGCTAAAAGAGATTGTTTTGTAAGGGGGGCATAAATGATATTTGTATTCTATTAATAGAAATGGCAATAGAAGAGGGAGAGAGAGTCGATGGGGATGATGAAATAAATTGAATAAAAAATTATTATACAACATACCAAAATAATAAATGATGTTCAGTTAATACTTAGATAGTCTCAACATACGGCTTACAAAAGCATTAATAAGGCTTGGTCAACCATATTAATTGGTGGGTAAACGCATTGTTGAAGAGGAACAACATGGCAAAGCAAAGAAAGGCTATGTAAAAGGGTTACTAAAAAAGTTTTCAATAGAACTTGGGAAAGAGTTTGGAAATGGATTCTCTGAAGATAATTTGGAAAAAATGCGTTTTTTTATTTGCAGTATTCGATTCAACAGACAGAGTCTGTTAAATTAGAAATAACTGTAGTAAACCCCTGAATAGAAACGTTTAATTTAGTACCCTCAATTATTCCGCAAATATTTCTCTAATACTTCCATCTGTGCTTTGTCCTTTCCGTTTGTAGGTTCTACAGAAAGAGGATAGTCATTCCACCACGGACCTGCTGCCCAATAATTGGCACTTATGCCATTTTCTTTTAGATAAGCAAGAAATTTATCCATTGCATCCATCCATTTTTTATCGGTCGGTACACCAAACTCTCCGATGATTCCTTTCTTATTGTGTTTTTTTAGCCAGTTTACAAATGGTTTAACGCGTTCGATTCCCACATCCGACTTTATCTTTCTTTCGTAAATGCCATCATATCTTCCCGAATGATTATAATCAAAGTAGCAATGTGCATCATATATTATATTATTAGAAGGGTCTTTTAAGTTGCGTAATTTATTATTTTCATAAGGCCAATCTTTTGAGAAAGAACTATTTTCACCATCTACTATTATAGATGTAGTTAAGTCGGCTTCACGAATGCCTTGAATTGCTTTCTGTGCCGCCTTAAACCAATGACTTCCGAAAATTCCTCGCGGTTCATTCATGATATCAAAGCCAAAAATGTTCTTATTATTTTTAAATGCAATAGCCATCTTTTTCCAAAAGTCCTTATAGTTATCATAAGATAGATGACGACTACCTAATTGAATATCTTTTCCATCCTTATTATATACTGCAAAATTTTGAAGGGTCAAAATAACTTGTAAATGATATGTATCGCAGTCGATCAGAAACTGTTTCATTCTGTCTAATTCAGTAGAATCGAGTTCTCCACCAATTGAATGTTGAACTCGTTCCCATTTAAAAGGGAGAGTGAATGTAGAGAATCCTTTCGAAGCAAAATACTTTGTCTCTTCTTTTGTAGGATATATATAATCGGTATTCAGTTTTCCTGGTAATTGTCTTTCGCCAAACTCTGCGCCACACAAAACAATGCCAATAGTTGCTTTAGTATTAGTTTGTACAAACTTTCGAGTTGTATGACAAGATGTAAGAAAAGCCAAAACTAATAAGGCAAAACAAGATTTGTGAAATATACTTAAGGGCATTACGGCTAAATTTGCTTCAAAAATGGATATATTTAGCTTAAAACGGTGTTTTTTTGTGGAAAATAAAGAAAATAAAAAAATATTTTCAAAAAATGTTTGTCAATTCAAATCATACCCCTACATTTGCACTCCCAATTTGAAATGGGGTAAAGGATATGTCACAGAGAATTAGAATTAAATTACAATCTTACGATCATAACTTGGTAGATAAGTCTGCTGAGAAAATCGTTAAAACAGTTCGGAGTACTGGTGCTGTTGTAACA
>CANCPA010000320.1 GCA_947379895.1 Chitinophagaceae bacterium
GCTGACTACTTATTTAGGTAATGATTCCTTCTTTTTATTGTTGAATTATGATGGAGGAAGATATATAGATAAATTCTTTGCTATTATTACAACAGGCGGCGAAGTTATTCCTTGGGTGGCAGCTTTGATATTTATATTGATTTTGCGTATAGACTTAATTTGGTTGTTAGTTGCTTGTTTTGTCATTTCCACCATTTTTGTTCAAGGAATAAAAAATATTTTGCCTGAACAACCTCGTCCTACAAAGGCAATCTCAAACTTACAACTTATACATACAGTGGAAGGAGTGGAATTATATAAAGCACATAGTTTTCCTTCAGGACATACTTCGGCTGCATTTACAGTTTTCTTTATTGCTTGCCTTTCCATAGAAAAACGTTGGATAATACCAATTGGAATTATTTATGCATCATTAGTAGGATATTCAAGAATCTATTTGGCAGAGCATTTTCCTGTAGATGTAGGTGGAGGCATGTTGTTTGCAATTGCTACTATTTTTATTTGTTTAAAGTTTTGGGAGGGTGCAAGGAAAGAAAAGTAATAAGGTAACTCCGCTTTAATGAAAATATTTTACTGATATGAAGAATAAAGTTTTTAATAAAATTTGCATCTCATTTTTATGGTTATCCATACTACTTTTCTTCTCAGGGTTGTTGTTGTTATCCTTCTTCAATCATGCAATAGCCGATGATTATTATGCATTATTTTGGAATAATAAATATGGATTTCTTGGGTATCAAAAATATGTTTATCTACATTGGGGAGGACGCTATTTCTCAAACATATTAGCGTCCATTTTCTCATCCCATCAATTTCTAATTAAACATTATTACTTTCATACGTTATTTTTACTTCTATCTACAGTAACATCTATTAATTGGCTACTTAAGGTTGTTAATAGGTTCATCATTTCTAATTCAGTCAGTTTTTTTCATCGTATAACGATAGCTGCATTGATATGTATTAATATATATGTAGCATTTCCTGAGTTTAATACTGCTTTATATTGGTTTAGCAGTGCTATAACTTATCAAACATCTTTTATATTATTAGTCTTACTTTTTACCGCTTGTATTAGTTTGGTTTATACTTCTCACCATAAAAGGTTTTTTCTCTTTCTATTCATAGCTGCCTTAATCTTACTTATCAATGGCACAAATGAATTAGCGGCAATCATTGCGGGCTTCATTTTGCTTTTAATGTTTATGTTCAATAAGAAACTGTTTTTAAACAGAAAAGGGTGGCTAATATTGTTAATAGCGATTTATGTTATCAGTTTTACAATATTAGCAACAGCACCTGGAAACAAAGAAAGATTAGCTTTAATTGGGAATACAAGCTTTAATCTTCAAATTGCAATGGCATCCTCTTTATTTAGAATTTTCATCGTTTATTGGAATATATTTCAGTCTCCATTGTTTTGGATAAGCATTTTTTCTTTATTCATATATACTATCAATTGTCAAGTACAACTAAAAGGGCTAAAAAAGATATCGGTGAATTTCAAAAATATTTTGATTTCACTATTAATCTGGTCTGCTATTTTGCTGATTACTTTACTCCCGCTAATGCTTTTTAGTAATGGTTCTTTTCCAGATAGGGCTATAAATTTATTGACAGAAATAACGATGATGGTTCTGTTTTTTATAGTATTCTATATTGGCACTTTTATTAGGGAGAAAAATATTTTGGCAGTTGCAAATAATTCAAAACTATTTTACCTATTGTTAATTATTATTTCTTCTTGTATTTATGCTAATAGAGGTAGCAAAGAGATTGTGTCATCTATAATATCTGCAAAGCTTTATTCTGATATACTAAGTGATCGTGAAATTAAATTGGAAATGGCGAGTGTAAACAAATCTGACAGCTTATTCCTTTCTTCAGTAGAAGTCGAAATGAACAAAGCTGTAGATGTGTCCTCACAAAAAGCAATGATAAAAGAGTGGATGCGAAAGAAGCCATCTTTAATTTGCTTTCAAGATGATATGGCAGATTCTAGCACGAGAAAAATCTTTCAGGAGTATTACAACATAAGAGTCATTTCTTCTAATAAATAAAATGACTCTTATGACTATTAACTTAATATAAATTCAAAGTCTTATTTCAAGGAAGCCATTCTTTGAATATACTTGCCAATTATATCGAACTCAACATTTATAATGTCACCCTCTTCTAATTGACTCATGTTCGTATGCTCAAATGTATAGGGGATGATGGCAACTGTAAAAGTATTATCACCAACATTAAAACATGTCAGACTGATGCCATTAACAGAGATAGATCCTTTTTCTATCACTAAATGTGCGAATTGCTTATTGAATTCAAAAGTAAATTCCCAACTGCCATCAAGAACAACCTTCTTTTTGCAAACAGCTGTATCATCAACATGGCCTTGAACAATATGTCCGTCAAGGCGACCATTCATCAACATGCATCTTTCCAAATTGATAAGTGTGCCTACTTTCCAAGTGCCTAAACTTGTTTTACGCAATGTTTCTTCAATTGCAGTCACTCTGTGTGAATTTTCTTTCACATCTTCAACGGTCAGACATACTCCACTATGACTCATACTTTGATCTACCCTAAGTTCAGTTGATAAGGTAGAAGAAATCCAAAAGGTAGCATTTGTACCATTAATTTCAATGGCATTTACTATGCCAGTATTCTCAATTATTCCTGTAAACATGGGTGCAATTTATCATTCAAATCTGAAATATAAAATTCTATTTGGTAGTTTCACAAAAACTTCTATTTTTGCACTCCATTTAATAAAAAAAGAGGTAAATAATTATGCTAATCATCGACTCAAAAGATTGCGAAAACATTGACAAGGCACTTAAGAAGTATAAGAAAAAGTTTGAAAAAAGTAAAACTTTGCTTCAATTAAGAGAGCGTCAAACATTTACTAAGCCTAGCGTTGTTCGCCGTGGTCAAGTTCTTAAAGCAATCTACAAACAACAACTAGCTAACGAAAGCTAGTGGAAAAGTAGGTTAGTTAATTACTATTTATTCCCAAATATACTTAAGTAGTCTTGGTCAAGTACCTTAGACTACTTTTTTATGTCTGAAACTCATCAAAATTACCCGCAGTTACATTTGTTTTTGAATTATCTTCAATTCGAGAAAAGGTATTCCTTAAATACAGTCGAAGCTTACAGAAACGATTTAGAACAGTTCTTCCTTTATTTGACTAATGAATATGAAACACCATTACTATCCGACATTAAAGCTACTTTTATTCGTTCTTGGCTAGCCACTTTAAAAGGAGAAGGTATTTCTTCGAAATCTATTAATAGGAAAGCATCTTCTTTAAAATCATTTTTTAAGTACCAATTGAAGTTAGGAAGTATTACTACTAGCCCGATGATAACAATATCTACTCCAAAAATAAAAAAGCGACTTCCTGAATTTGTATTAGAAGATAATTTAGATACTCTTTTTAATCATGTAGAATTTCCTGATAATTGGAAGGGAAAAACAGAAAGTCTTGTCTTAAAGTTATTTTATTCTACAGGCATGCGTTTAAGCGAGTTAATCAATTTGCTAGATTCGAATATAGACTTTCAAAACAGTCAAATAAAAGTACTTGGAAAGGGTAGTAAACTTCGCAATATCCCTTTATCAAATGAAATGTTAGATTTATTAAAAAGTTATATCTCACAAAAGCCTAAAATAATTGAAGGCATTAATAATTTATTTATTAATGAAGATGGAAAAAAATTACAGCAAAGAAGTGTTTATGCATTTGTACACCACTATTTATCATTAATAACAACGATTAAAAAAAGAAGCCCACACATTCTTCGTCATAGTTTTGCAACTCATCTAATGAATAATGGCGCCGATTTAAATGCTGTAAAAGAATTATTAGGGCATGCAAGTTTAGCTTCCACACAAGTATATACACATAATAATATTGAGATGCTAAAAGATATTTTTAAAAAAGCTCACCCTAAAGCATAAATTTTAACAAACTAAATTGTTGTTTTAATTAAATACACGTACATTAGTGGTGCAAAAGCTTAGAGAAGCCTATGATATAAAAATTACTTGACATTCTTTATTTTTTCAAAATTAAATTGGGTTGCTATGAACGTTAACATTCAAACAGTGCACTTTGACGCAGATGACAAATTGGTAGATTTTGTTAACCGTAAGGTGGAGAAATTAAGCACATTTCACGATAAGATAGTGAAAGTAGATGTGTTTCTAAAGTTAGACAACTTAGTTCACACGATTAAGGACAAGGTAGTAGAAATTAAAGTGCATGTACCAAAGCATGAATTTTTTGTAAAGACATCATCAAAATCATTCGAAGAATCTTTCGATGCTGCATTTGAATCAATTATTAATCAAATTAAACGAAAAAAAGAAAAGCTTGCTGCTTAAAAAATTTCAGGGTCTCTTAGAGACCCTTTTTTTATGTCTACTGTTTAAAACCTTAGTACATGACAAAAAATAAATATGGAGGTTTACACAATAAAAAGACCTTAATAGCATTATAGATTAGGAACAAACTACCACATCGGTTTCTAATGGCAAATACTACTAAGGTTGAGGACAAATATAGTGTACTAGTATCAAATT
>CANCPA010000321.1 GCA_947379895.1 Chitinophagaceae bacterium
GGGGCAAGCTATACTTACTCATTGCAGTATTCTCCTACAGTCAATTTTAGCTCGTCTGTTACGACTATTAGCGGTATAAATGCGGCGGCATTAAGTCAGGCAATTTCTAATTTAACAGCTAACACCACTTATTACTATCGAATAGCAGCCATTAATAGTGGGGGTGCAAGTGCCTATAGCCTTACTAATTTGGCTACGACGGCTAATTATATTTGGATGGGTACATCCTCTACTTTATGGAATGATGCAAGCAATTGGTGTGCAAATACTTTGCCTACTGCTGCAACTAATGTAGAGATTCCTGCAGGATTAAATAATTATCCTATACTCGCAGGGACAGGTTATGTAAATAATTTATTGATTGATAATAATGCTGCATTAACGGTCACAGGTACCTTGCAAGTAAGTGGAAGTATGACAAATAATGGTACGCTTAACGCCACAACGGGAACAATTGTTATGAATGGGGGAACTCCTCAAACAATCGCTGCGACAACATTTTCCAATAATACCATCAAGAGTTTGACGATTAATAATACGGCAGGAGTAGCATTAGGAGGTACATTAAATTTGACAGGCACTTTAACTCCCTTAGCAGGAACACTAAGTACAGGAGGATTTCTTACGTTAAAATCAGACTCACTAGGTACAGCCCGCATTGCACAAGGAACAGGGAATTATATGACGGGAAATGTAACAGTTGAACGTTATGTGCCTGCAAAGAATGCACGTAAATTCAGTTTTGTAGGTAGTGCAGTGTCTGATGCATTGATTCAGAATAATTGGCAAAAGAATATTTTTATCTCAGGAAATGGAAATGGCGGACAAATATGTGGTACTACTTCCAATAATGGTGGACAAACGGATAAATATAATGTGAATGGTTTCGACAAAACACCGAGTAATTCACCAAGTATGTTTACGTATAATGCAACACCTGTAAATGGTAGTAGGTGGTCGAGCGTGTCTAATACCAACAACACCAATTTGATTCCTGGTAAAGGGTATCGAATTAATATCAGAGGTAACAGAAATAGTAATTTATCAGATTGTAATAATCAATTAAGTTCAGCAAGTCCAAATCCACCCGATGCCGTTACATTAAGTGCAACAGGCAAGGTGAGTGTAGGTGATGTAGTGGCAACGCTGAACGATTCTGCCACACACAAATATTCATTGATAGCCAATCCCTATCCTTCGCCAATCAATTTCTCTTCTTTTTGGGCGGATAATACTAGTGCTATCACCTATAAGATGTGGTCGTATAGTCCATCTTATGGCAACGGAAACTACAGCACTTTTGCAAACGGTATCATCACGAATGCCGCAGGTACAGAATATAATAGTCTTGGAGATTTTATTGCAAATGGTCAGGCATTCTTTGTGGAATCAAAAGCAGGTGCTACAAGTGTAACTTTCAAGGAGTCACATAAGATTGCGACGGCTATGCCAAATACAAAATATTTTGGGGCTGTTGCCAACCAAATGATTAGAGTGGGTTTAACTACTAGTAATAATAATCCACTTGATGAAGTAGTGATTTCTTTTAGCAAAAATGGAACAAAAGAATACAATTCAGCCACCGATGCTACTTCCTTCAATAGTGGTTCGCAGGTTTTAGTGACTTTGAAAGGGACAGACCGTTTAGCAATAGCAACTTTTCCTGATAGCCTAAATACCGATACTACCAAACTAGGGGTAACGAGTTCAAGTTTGGGTACATTTAGGTTGTCCTTTAGTGGTTATGAAGGGATTGACTCTAACAAGTCGATTGTTTTGAGAGATAAATTTTTAGCCCTAAATCATGATGTTCGAAATCATCCTTTTTATGAATTCAATATAACGAATGATACAGCAAGTCAGGGGTATAATCGCTTTGAATTGGTGTTTTCAAAGCAAAGTGTTCTTCCTGTAACTTTTAGGAATCTGTCAGCAATTAGAGAAGGAAATATTGTAGAGGTAAAATGGCAGTTTGCAAATAGGACTAGTTGTAAATCCTTTGTTGTTGAAAAGAGTACAGACAGAAATCACTTTGTAGATAGGGCAACAATAAATGTTACCGATGTAAGTACTTACTATCTATTAGATAGTCTTCTAATCTCAAACAATGAAAATATTTTTTATCGAATTAAGGCTGTTTTAGTGGATGGTACTACCGTTTATAGTTCGATTGTAGGTGTTGAGTCTACAGATATTTCAATTGCTAAAATGACAATTTATCCTAATCCTGTACTGGATAAAATCAATATTTATTTTAGTGATGCAATAATTGGAATGTATCACCTGAAAATCTCAACTATAGAAGGTATTGAAGTTGTTAATAGAAAAGCCATTATGAGTAATAATGCAACAATCAGTATTGATGCCTCTTCATTATCTGCGGGAATTTATTTGGCAGAATTAATAGACGAAAAGGGGATGAAGGTAGTCAGAAGGTTTGTAAAAAGGTAAAAGTGCAATATTTTTTTACGGAACTTTAATCCAATTTTTATCAAATAAGTCGGAGAGGAATACATAAATTGGTATTTGTGATTTCTAGTTTGTGTACTACAACTCTAGCTTTGGAACGTGATTATAGTAAAGATATTTTACCCGATTCATGGGAACTAGAAGAGTCGATGGGTGATTGGTTTTATCAGGGTGAAACTGCTAATTATTGGTCGGCAGCAAGGGTGGTATCTACCCTTGCTGAAACAGTTTGTCGCAATGGAAATCTATTGTTGAATGTAGTGCTTCGTCCTGATGGAACGGTTGCAGGTAACCAGGAAGAAACTCTGCTAGAAGTAGGTCGTTGGCTTGCCATTAATGGAGAGGCCATTTACGGTAGCCGCCCATATAAAATAATGGCTGAAGGAATTCACAGAATGAAGACCCGTGCCGAAATAAAAGAGGAACATCTGCCAAATACGCCTCCTGTCTATTCTCAAGAAGACATTCGTTTTACAACAAATAAAGGAGCTATTTATGCCATTGTACTAAGTCAACCAACAACGGAATTCCTTATAAAATCAGTAGCAGGTGAAGTTGTTATGGATATGGAATTAGTTGGTAATAAACAAAAGATAATTTGGAAACAAAAGCCTGAAGGTTTGATAGTTCAACCTATTTTCAATACTAAACAAACTGAATTAGCGGTGGTATATAAAATTAAAGTGAAGTAGTAGGGAATTAAAAATATACCTGATTCTAGATGAAACTATTACGGTAAGATTTTGTAACTGTTTAGAGCTAACCTAACTTCAAAAAAAAGATAAATAGGGTGTCCGCTTTCCGAAAGGTGCAACCTTTCGGAAAGTTTTTATGCTGATTCGAAAATCTTTTATACAACCATTTTAATTTATTTCAGAAAATGATTAGCCTTCATCCACACAAAAACCTCTTCTAACCAATTACTTGGTTCAGGTTTATTATGAAGTCCAAATCCATGCCCCCCTTTTTGAAGAATATGGATTTCTGAAGGGACATTGTTCTTTTTCAATGCTAGAAAAAACTCAAGGCTGTTTTCTACCTTAACAGCTTTGTCGTCTGCAGCATGAATAAGAAAAGTGGGAGGGGTCTGAGTTGTTACCTGAAATTCATTACTGTAGAGTCTTATTTTCTCCTCTGAAGGATTTTTACCTAACATATTCGTTCTGCTTCCTTTATGACAAAGACTGTCTGTAAAGCTTATAACAGGATATGCCAATACTAAAAAGTCTGGACGGAGTATTGTATTTTCTTGATTAGGAATTAAGCTATTACTAAAATGAGTACCCAAGGTAGATGCTAAGTGTCCCCCCGCAGAAAATCCCATCACACCTATTTTATTAGGGTTAATCTTAAAGGTGTTTGCATTCTCACGAACTATTTTTATTGCTTGTTGTGCATCCATTAGAGCTACAGTTTCAGGGTTCTCTATACAAGCTCTATTAACAGGTAATCTATATTTCAAAACAAAAGCAGTAATCCCCCTTTTATTATATGCCATTGCCAATTCACGCCCCTCGTGTTCCATTGCTAATCCCGCATATCCCCCTCCAGGACAAATAATCACCGCAGTATTTGAACTATCTCCTTTTTCAGGAAAATAAGCAAACAGAACGGGAATACTTACTCCCCCATTAATGCCTTTCGAATTTGAGGATCCAACGCTGTCACAGGGTCTTGAATTGGGCATAATTCCACTATATAAGGGAATAGTCTTTTGTGCCGTGACTATAGTTAAAATATTAATTGAAAGGGTAAATAAAATGCAAGTCTTAAAATTCATGATAAAAAATTGAGGTGTAAAAGTAAGGTTTAATCTGAATGTAATAGTTCTCTTTGGATGTAAATTAGTTTTTGATAACAATGAATCCCTATAAGGGTTTCAGACCCTTATAAGGATGGTAATTCAGCTTTAAAAACCAAAAACGTAATGCCAAAAACGAAAAACCTATAACGTAATACCAAAAACGTAAAACCTATTACTTAAACCCTACACCTTCTATCTCAAACCATTTACTAAAACCGAGATTTCCAACATTACTAAGCTCTAAAGCAACTTAGCAGAGCTATTAACCGACATATCCA
>CANCPA010000322.1 GCA_947379895.1 Chitinophagaceae bacterium
CCAACAAAAGCTATTGCCTACAACAAAATTGATGGCAATGGTAAAGGCCTTTAGTTATGGCAGTGGAAGTGTGGAAGTGGCTCGCTTATTACAATTTTATAAGGTGGATTATCTCGCTGTTGCCTATACCGACGAAGGGGTCGAATTGAGGCAGGGTGGCATTACCTTACCAATCATGGTGATGAATGTGGATGAGGCAGGTTTCAACGCCCTTTTGGAATATGAATTGGAACCCGAGATTTATTCTTTTGGCATCTATCATTCCTTTCACGAATTTTTATTGAGTCAGGGAGTCAGTAAGTTTCCTGTTCATATAAAACTGAATACAGGCATGAACCGTTTAGGGTTCGAACCAAACGAAATCAATTTGTTGGCATCTCAACTGACTACCAATAATACAATGACTGTCAAGAGTATGTTTAGTCATTTAGTAGGGAGTGAATCGGAAGATTTTGATGCCTTCACCATTCAACAAGGAAATGTTTTTGAGGAGGCTGCGACAGTTTTGGAACAAGAATTACAATATCCTTTTATAAAACATATTGCCAATTCTTCAGGCATATTCAGACATCCGCAGTTGCAGTATGATATGGTTCGTTTAGGAATCGGTTTGTATGGTGTGGATAGTGCCGATGGAAAAGAGGTTTCTCTCGAACCTGTAGCCACTTTAAGAAGTACGATAGCACAAATAAGAACTGCAGCTGCCACAGAGACGGTAGGCTATAATAAAAGAGGGGTATTAACAAGAGAAAGCAGGATTGCAACCATAAGAATTGGATATGCCGATGGATTTAGCAGAAAACTAGGCAATAGAAATGGATTTATTTCTGTAAAAGGACAACTAGCCCCTGTTATTGGGAATGTGTGTATGGATATGCTGATGATTGACATTACCGATATTCCAAACGTAAAAGAAGGTGATACTGTAGAGATATTTGGTAAAACGTTACCAATTCAGCAGGTTGCACTATGGGCAGGAACTATTGCTTATGAGGTAATGACCGGCATTAGTCAGCGTGTAAAAAGAGTATATGTGGAGGAATAAAAAGAAATGATAAAATACTTTAAAAAAAGACCTCCACATTGTGAAATTCAACCTCAACTGTTATTTACTAATTTTGAAAATTAAAACGTTTCCAACAGAAAATAAGATAAATATTGAATTTAGCTTCCTTAAGTAATTTAGGATTACATTCATGACCAATTTTTTAATTATGATTATCTCCAAAAATATTACCATTAATGGTGCAGAAAGTAAATTAATTGCTATTGATATTTTTCTTCCAGATAATTCTGAAAAATGTCCTGTTGTTGTTTATGCACATGGCTTTTGTGGTTTTAAGGATTGGGGAAATTTTGATTTGATTGCCAAGACGTTTGTTGAATCGGGAATGGCATTTATAAAGTTTAATTTCTCTCATAACGGCACTACTCCAGAATTTCCTCAAGACTTTGTAGACTTAGAAGCATTTGGAAACAACAACTATTCTAAGGAACTTACAGACCTTAGGGCAGTTATTGATTGGATAACTAAAAAAGATAATCAGTATCTGAAACGGACTAGTCATGAGAAATTGTATTTGATAGGTCATAGTATGGGAGGTGGGATGAGTATTCTGCATTCTGCTGAGGATAGTCGGATTAAAAAGTTAGCTACTTGGGCTGCAATCGCTGCTTGCAAAACACCTTGGGGCAATTGGGACACTGAAAGGCTTGAACTTTGGAAGAAAATGGGCGTTCAATTTTATACAAATGGACGAACTAAGCAGGATTTACCTTTGTATTATCAATTATACGAGGATTATTTGCAACATGAAGATGAATATAATATTCCCAACAAAATTGCAACACTAACTATTCCCGTATTGATTTGTCAAGGAACGAAAGATACTGCGGTTACTATGGATAGTGCCTTGTTGTTGCATAAAAGTTTGCCAAATTCAACTCTTTTTACAATAGAATCAGATCATGTATTTGGAAGGAGTCATCCTTGGCTGACTGAAGAATTGCCTGTAGCAACAGTAGCTTTGGTTGCAGAAACAATAAAGTTCTTTTGTAAAGATTAGTAGAAGCACATTTGTTTGCTTTTTAGAATAAACTTCGCCTATCTTCATTTGATATGGAAAGCGAATTAGTTTACCAAATTGCTTTAACACAAGTCACTGGGATTGGCTCGGTTCAAGCAAAGCTATTAACAGAACACTTTGGCAGCGCCACAGCAATTTTCAAGTCTAATAAACATGAATTAGGTGCTATTGAAGGATTTGGACTACTAAAGGCAGATGCCATTAAAAAATTCAGTGGCTTTGCTGCAATAAACGAAGAAATTGCTTTTTGCCAGAAGCACCATATATCCATATTGTTTTTGACTGATACGGCCTATCCCAAAAGGTTACTTAATTGTTATGATCCTCCCACTATTTTGTATTTCAGGGGTAATGTCGATTTAAATGTTAGCCGAATCATTAGCATCATTGGTACAAGAGTAAATACAGATTATGGTAAGCAAATGACAGAATTGATTGTAAGGGAATTGCAAGAGCAAAACGTACTTGTTGTAAGTGGTATGGCCTTTGGAATTGATAGTATTGCGCATAAGGCGGCACTTCAAAATAGTTTATCAACAGTAGGTGTTTTAGCACATGGACTAGATATGATTTATCCTGCACAACATAAGACATTGGCAACAGAAATGATACAACAGGGAGGATTACTAACGGAATATCCACGATTGACAGCACCTGATAAACATAATTTTCCAAGGAGGAACCGTATAGTGGCAGGAATAGCCGATGGAACAATCGTTGTTGAAACTGCTTTAAAAGGAGGTAGTATGATTACAGCAGAGCTTACTTATAATTATAATCGTGACTTATTTGCTGTTCCGGGAAAGCTGACTGACGCAAAGAGTGCAGGATGTTTGAAATTGATTCAACAAAATAAAGCTGCAGTTTTCACTTCTACTCAAAATATGATGGAGGTATTAGGATGGGTACAAAAAAAGGTTACTGTGAAAAAGCAACGAGAACTCTTCATAGAGCTTACGAGTGATGAACAAAGCCTAGTGACAATATTGCAAACTAAGGAAACAGTTCATATTGATGAATTATATCTTAAATCAGGTTTGAGTAGCAGTAGTGTTGCAGCTGCAATGCTGAATATGGAATTACAAAATGTAATTATCTGTATGCCAGGCAAAATATATAGATTGGTATAATTAAAGATAAGAAAGGTCGTTATTTTTTAATTTATTTAATGAGCGTTTAACAGTTATACATCGATTAATTATAACCCACTGGCGCATTAAACTTTTAATGTGCCTTTAGTAACTTTTCTCTATTATTAAGCAGCTTGTATCTATTCGGAATTTAGTAACGGAAAGCACATGACAGGAGTGAGTCATGCGCTAGACCCGGACTTCATGAGCTAGTGGGAACAACTAATGGTCTTACCGTAATATGAACTGATTGGCTTTGATAAATATAATTCACGTTTCTGTACATAGCAATCCTTTATTTTAGCCATTAGATGAATCATATAGTTTTCTATCTCGTCGTAATGAATAACACTGTTACTATCAGTAGTATAAATGTTTCTAAACATTGGTACAAAAACTGATAATGAACTTGAGGAATGATAAGCTGAAATTACCTTTCTATACTTTGCAGAATCTGAAACAATATTTCTATATAGTAACCTTTTTTCACCCAAATCTAATTTATTGTCAAAAAATGTATCTATTGTAACAGTTATGATTCCATTTCTTGAGGAATCATAATTAATCACAAATAAAAAAGAATAGGTTTTTAAATCTTCTGGTATATCCTCAGTGGATACAGCAGCATTTTCGATTATTCTTCTTATTGACTTTTCCATTATGCTATCATTATTTATTGCCTTTACGCCTGAATTTTGTGCATTTGACAAACTACAAAAAAACAAGAAACTATATAAAAGATTAAAAAAATAATTTTTATGCATAAACTGAGTTTCTGTAAAATTAATAAATTATTTGCATTTAGTAAGCACCGCTGCCGCAAGTCATTCTTCCCCTTCGCTACAGTCTTAGCTATGATATATTTTACTTTAAACAAGACCTCCAGTCTCTTAAGTAAGACCACAAGACTCTTAAGCAACACCTCCACGGTCTAAAACTTCACCTAAACTGTCTTAATTAAGACATTTTAGGTGTTAGCTAAGAGACTAAAGATGCTAATTAAGAGTCTAGACCTGTAAGCTAAGAGACTTGGACTCTAAGCTAAGACACTGGGACTCTAAGTTAAGACACTAGGACTCTAAGCTAAGACACTAGGACTGCTAAATAAGAGATTAAACCTGCTAGCTAAGAGTCTAAACCTCTTAGCTAAGAGTCCGAACATGTTAGTTAGTAGTATAAACATGTTAAAAAAACAAGATAAAAGATAAATGTCAATTACATTTTAACCTAGTAAATTGATTTAATAGTATTATAATCGAATGAAGCATAATAAGTTATCATAGAATAATATTCAATTACCATTTCAATTGTATATTGCAGCCAATTT
>CANCPA010000323.1 GCA_947379895.1 Chitinophagaceae bacterium
TGCGGAAACTCGGTTCATAAACACCTAATTTTCCATCAGATTCAAAACTTTTCGACACCTTAACGGTGTAAACGTTTGCAACTTTTTCTGTTCCCATTTTCTCCTTTTTTGCCCATTTTACTGACAAGCTATTTCAGGAGATGACAGGTTCAAAAAACAAGATAAAAGTTAATTGGGCAATATTCGATGATTTGTAACAATCATTCAACCCACAGCATTCAATTAGCCCTATTTGGAATCCTGAGAGGGCTAGAAAAGTTTTCGCTGACTTCGAATTCATATAAGGGGTTTAAACAAGGTTAGAGATTTCCTTTCAAAGAGCGAAAAACTTTTATGTACCCTTTAGCTTTTCTAAACCTGCATTCTCTTACATTTACTAATAAAATGATTATTCCCATGCTTTTAAGAAGATTCCTTGCCGTTAGCGTTCTCCTATTCATTGGTACGCTTGTGTTTTCCCAAAATAATGATGCACTTTTTAGTAAGAAATGGAAAGAGATTGATTCGTTGATTTCTAAACAAAACCAAACGAAAACGGCTTTGCAAAAGGTGAATAATCTTTTAGAATTAGCCACTCAAAAAGGAGAGGCGGCACAGCAAATAAAATGTTTGCTATATCTAATAAATATTGAGGAAAATACTGCTGAACAAGACCCATCTAAAAGTATCGGTATCCTTGATTCTGTTTTGCAAAAGACTAGTGACATTACGGTTAGGAGTCTATTAGAAGGATTGATAGCTTTTGAATACAAGTCCTATTTTAATAACAATAGATGGCGTTATTATAATCGTAGTAACACAGTAAATTTCAAGAAAGAAGATATTAATACTTGGAGTGCAGATGATTTCAATGCAGCAATCACACAACATTATTTACTTTCTGTAAAGGCGGCTACTGTCTTGCAACAAACAAAACTGCCTTTGTTCGATGCGATTATCGTTAAGGGAAATACTAGGGATTTGCGCCCTACTCTATTTGATTTATTGGCACATGAGGCATTAGATTATTTCAAATCTAGTGAAGCCTATATTACTAAACCAACTTACGCTTTTACTCTTGATGATAACAAGGCATTATTGCCTGCAGCTGATTTTGTTATTACTTCATTTACTTCACAAGATTCTAATTCGCATCAATTGATTGCTTTGCATTTATTCAAGCAATTAATTTCCTTTCATCAATCCAAAAATAATATTCCTGCCCTGATTGATGTTGATTTGGAAAGGATTGAATGGGTGCATCGAAATAGTGCATTTACTCATAAGGAATTGTTTTATCAGCAAGCATTAGAATCATTGACTGCTAAATATCCTCACCAAAAAGAGGCTTTGCAAGCATGGTATTTATTAGCTAAAATAGAAACGGATAAAGCAGCTAGTTATAAGCCTTTTGAGGATACGACTAATAGATATGGATATAAAAGGGCGAAGGAAATGATAGAAAAGGTGTTGCCCGATACAAGTATTAATTGTGAAGGTGCAGCTAATTTGAGAAACTTATTATCAACTATCAAGCAGAAGAGTATCAGCATAGAAACAGAACAGGTAAATGTGATTGGTAAACCCTTTAGGGCACTAGTGAAATATAAGAACACGGATACGCTTTATTGCAAGATTCTAAATATCACTAATGATAATAAGATTTGGAACTTGAATACCTATAACGATGAAATTTGGGATTATGTAAAGGACTTGACTCCCGAAAGAATATTCAATCAGTGGTTGCCCAAAACACTAGATTACCAACAACATGCCACCGAGATAAAGATAGATGCCCTGCCTGTAGGAGCGTATGCTTTAGTGTCGAGTACAAGTAAGAATTTCAATAATAAGAAGGACAATATGACGGTGTCCTATTTCTATGTTTCTAATATCAGTTATGTAAAAGGACATGATAACGATTTTTATGTATTAGATAGGGAAAGTGGTGTTCCGATGGAAAACGTAAAGGTGAAGATTTTGGATTGTGTAAATAATAAAAACAACAATGGTCTGCATTTTGATTTGATAGGAGAAAAAACAACTAACAAAAAAGGCTATTTCAATCTAAATCAAATCTGGAGTAATAGCAAATATAATTACCATAATTACGATTTGTCATTCAGCACTACTACAGACCAATTACATATCAGGCAATCGCAATATTCTTATAATTATGCTGAAAGAAATGGTCTTCCGAAACAAACCCAAACTGCTACTTTTTTTATAGATAGGGCAATCTATCGGCCTAGTCAAACTGTATTTTTTAAAGCCATTATTTTGACAAATGAACCAAATGGTGAACATCATTTATATCAGACAAAGGATAGTATTCACCTGTATTTACACGATGTAAATAATCAGGTGATAGATAGTATCAAGTGTTTGGTGAATGAATATGGTTCCATTAATGGCAAATTCAGTTTACCACAAAACCTCTTAACAGGGAATTGTAGCATTTCGATTGAAGATGATATCAATGGTCATGCAAGATTTAAGGTAGAGGAATATAAACGCCCTACGTTTCAAGTGACTATTGATAAGCCGAAGGGTAGTTATCGATTGAATGATACGATTGCTATCATCGGAACTGCTAAGGCCTTTGCAGGAAATACGATTGACAATGCCAAAGTAGCCTTTAATGTAAAAAGAACGACAAGGTATATTTATGATTGTTTTGGTTGGTGGAATAGACACAGACCGAGTAATGACATGGAAATAGTCCACGGAACAATTACCACTGATGCAGCGGGTAAGTTTACCATCAAATTTGCAGCATTGCCAGATAAAACAGTTGATAAAGCAACGAAACCAACTTTTGATTATGCAATTGAGGCGAGTGTAACTGATGGAGGCGGAGAAACAAGAAAGGCAAATGAAACGGTAAGTGTTAGCTATCAGGCATTGCAATTGGAAGTGAACGTACCAACTATTTCTTTGAAAGAAGATTTCAACACTATCGGTATCAAAACAAGCAATCTTTCTGGAGAAAAGGAAGGTGCAATTGTAGGTGTGAAAATTCTTCCATTAAAAACGCCTCTTCGAATTATTCGTGAACGGTTATGGGAAAGGGCAGATGTATTTGTGATGGATAGAACGAGTTATGAAACCGCTTTCCCTTATGATGACTATAATGATGATAACAATACAATGAATTGGCAAGTAGGCAATTCAGTGATTAATGAAAACGTAAACACAGCCAACCAAAACGATTTGTCAGTAAAAGATAAACTGAAGGCGGGGTATTATAAGGTAGAGGCAAGGGTGACAGATAAGCAGGGGGAAACGCTGACAGTAGTGAAATATGTACAGGTATTTGATGGAAAGGAGTTGTCGTATCCGCAGAGTAATTTTAAATATACGCTTAAAGAAACGGCTGAACCTAGAGAGACAGTAAAGTATTTGACAGGTACTTCTCACAAGGAAATCAATGTTCTACAACAGATTGTTCGAAGAAACGCTTTAGGAAAAAATGTTTATGATTCTTTAAAAATAATTAATCGCAAAAAAGGATTGCAGCCTATCGAATACACTCCTACAGAAACTGACAGGGGTGGACTTAGTATTCAGGAGATATTTGTAAAAAACAATCGAGTTTATACCAATATTTTTCCAATTAATGTTCCGTGGACAAACAAACAATTGACAATAAATTATGCTACCTATCGAAATAAGACTGAACCCGGCAGTAAGGAACAATGGGTAGTAACTGTAAAAGATAATAAAGGAGACAAAGTAGCCGCAGAATTATTGGCAACGATGTATGATGCCTCTTTAGACCAATTTGTAGGGCATTCACTTAATAGTCCTTCAATATGGAATACATATTATTTTAATAATTTATGGTCAATAGGAATGGGATTTGAAAAAGTCGATTCGAGAGAAAATAATCTACATCATGGTTATATAGGTTTTAGTAAAATTTATGACCGATTTATAGACATCGATTTGGATAGAGTGATTGTAATTGGGTATGGTTCAGTAAAAAAGAAAGATATAGTCGGTTCAGTTGGAAAAATGGATACTAGGATGATGATGAAATCACCTGATTTAAATGAGACAGCTTTGGCAGGACGTGTTGCAGGTGTTAGTGTAGGTGCAAGTGACCAAATAGTAATCAGGGGTAATGCATCAAGTTCTAATTCAAGCCCTTTGTATATTGTAGATGGGAAAGAAATGACAGATATTGAAAGTATCAGTCCTAAAGATATTGAATCAATAGATTTGTTTAAAGATGCTGCTGATGCACTTGCAAAGTATGGTCAAAAGGCAGCAAACGGAGTAATCATCATCACCACAAAGAAGGGGAATCAAAACAAACCCGTTCCCACTCGTACCAATTTCAATGAAACCGCCTTCTTCTTTCCTGAGTTACATGCCGATACTGCGGGTAACTATACATTTAGTTTCACGATGCCCGATGCATTGACAGAATGGAAATGGTTAAGTTTTGCACATACTAAAGACTTACAATTTGGTTCACAGAGTGCTAGCATCATCAGTCAAAAAACATTGATGGTTCAAAGCAATGCACCACGATTTATGCG